>JAQGOT010000738.1 GCA_028293465.1 Pedosphaera sp.
GCGATCGTTTGTAACATCGGCCACTTCGACAACGAGATTCAGGTCGAGCGTTTGAACACCGCCAAAGGCGTGGTCAAGCTCAACATCAAACCGCAGGTGGACCAATACACCTTCCCCGATGGCCACATGATTTTCATGCTGGCCGAAGGCCGTCTGGTGAACCTTGGCTGCGCCCACGGCCATCCGAGCTTCGTCATGTCGAACTCCTTCTCCAACCAGACGCTGGCGCAGCTCGACCTCTGGGCCAACAAGGACTTCTATGAAGCTTCCGTCTATCGTCTGCCCAAGAAGCTGGACGAAGAAGTCGCCCGCCTGCACTTGGAAAAAATCGGCGTGAAGCTGACCAAGCTCACCAAGAAACAAGCCGACTATCTGGGCGTGTCCGCGAACGGCCCGTACAAGCCCGAGCACTATCGGTATTAATTCTACAGAGCCGCGCCGTTGATGGCCCGGTTAATCCAAAGCCGCGTTCGTAAGAACGCGGCTTTTTTGCGCTCTACGCTGTAAGAACAACCCGCGTTACAACCACAAATTAGCCGGCACCGAACACCCTCAACCTTCGAGCTGGGGACAACGTGACCTCCTCGCTCCACTTGTTACTTGCACGGGATGGCATTGCATCATATTATAAATACATTGTATGCGTATTACATTTGAGATTGATGCAAAGGACCTGAAGAAAATTCAGCAAATCACCGGCCAATCGAAAAAATCACCGGCGGTCAGCCGCGCTTTGGCGGATTTCCTGCGGATGCGCGAAAGGCAGGCGTTCATCGAAAAGGCGCTGGCTGGACAGACCGATTATCCCCTGACGAACGAGGAACTCGAAGCCCGCGATGTGTATGAAACTCGTTGATTCCTCCGCGTGGGTGGAATTTTTGCGGCGGAAGGGCGACCACAAGATCAAAGATATCGTCGCCCGCCTGCTGCAGGTGGATCAGGCAGCCTATACCTGCCCGATTCGCTTTGAACTGCTAAGCGGGGTGAGGTCTGGCGAAGAAAGCGATTTGGAACAAGCCTTCGCTCTCAGCCATCATTTTCCTTTCGAGCAAGATGACTGGCGGGCAGCCGCCCAGCTTGAACGTCAATTTCGGGCCAAGGGATTGAATGTGCCACGCAACGACCTTTTTGTAGTCACGGTGGCGATGCGCACCGGCATGGTTATCCTCTGCCGCGACGCTCATTTCAGCGCCGCGCAAAAGATAGCCGGTGGAAGATTGAGGGTCGAACAGGTCTGACCCAACGGAAAGTGGGATACGGAATTCCCTCAAAAATCAGTTAGAGAGCCTGGCTTCGGTAAAAGCGCTTCGTAAAGCCACCCGCATTCGTGTCATTGAACCGAAGCAGTCCGTTTGCCCCGGCGGTGTTGGTGCCGAGCGGAAACCAGTTGGTGAGGTTGGTTGAGCCGAGAATCGAGTAGGGCACGCCGGGGGTGGCTTGTTGGAACGTGAGGCGGGCTGTTCCGTCCTGATGCAACGTCGTGCCATTCAAGGAAAGGATACCGGGCAGCGAAGCTGTGTTTCCCACGCGGATGCCATTGCCGAAACTGGTGACCCACATTTCGGACGGTTTGTAGGGATTGAAGAAGATGCGCTCGGGTTGGCGGAAAGGATAGCTGGTGACCTGGGCGAAGGATGGGGTCACGGAGTTGAGGTTGGTGGTGATCCAGAGGCCATCGGTTTCGGTGGTGAGATAAAGTTCATTGGCGTTCAGCGGATTGAGGGCGCAGGAGGTGACCCGATCCAGGCTGTTGAGCCGGGTCCAGGAAACGCCGCGATTTGTTGTTTTATACAATCCACCGAGGCCGTTCGGAGCGCCGCCCCAACCGCTAAAGACGCCGACGTACCAGGTGCTCTGCGTGGCATCGTTGGGATCGATCACCAAGTCCTTGGTCCAATAAACCATGTTCGTGTGGCTGCGGTCGATCCACGTAGCGCCGGAATTCGTGCTGACGAAAACGCCCGAACTGGCGGTGAAACTGGTGGTGGTTCTCCGCCCGGAGTAGGTGCAGACAATGGTTCCATCATGCAGCACATGAATGTTGAACGGATGGCCTTCGGTTCGTGGGGGAGGCGGCAACCGCAACCAACTGGCAGCGGCACCGTTTTGGATATTGGTCGAAACGTAAATGCCGGCCTGGCTTTGGTTGGTGGCGATCACACTGGCATAAAGGCGGGTCGGGTTGACCGGGTCGGCGGCGATCCAAATCACCGGATGGTTGAAGTTGGTCATCGTCTGCCACGTAACTCCAAGATTGCTGGAGAAGAGCACCAGGCCGGTGCCGTTGCCGATGCTGGAGTCGGTCAGATGTGTGCTTTGATACATATCGTGAACGGAAGCCGTGCCGGCGTAGAGCACGCCGGTGGTTGGATGTTTTACGCAACGATACATCGAGTTCAGATTATGGCCGGTGTAGCCGAATGACCACGAGTTGCCGCCATCGGCGCTGATGATGCCTTTCATATCCGAGTAACCCGCCACGATATGATTGCTGTCCGCCCAGGTCACCCCCCAACACGAGGTGTTTTCCAGACCGATGCTGCGGTAGGATTTGCCCTTGGGCGTGGCGGCGTTCATCGGGTTTTGGTCGGCGGGCTCCACGTAAAGTTGTTTCCAGAATACTCCGCCATTGGTGCTTAGATGGGCGAACCCGAGGTCAGTGTAAGCCACCTTGCTTGAATCGAAGGGTGCCACCGCCAGGCCCAGAGCCCCTGCCCCGTAGGACCAGTCACGGTCGCCGCCATTTCCCGCCCAACCGGTGAAAACATCCTGATTGTTGGTGATCTGCAGCACGGCCTGCCAATTCGCGCCGCCGTTGCCGGTCTTGTAAAGCACGGGATAGTCAATGGTGCTTTGCTGGCCGGCGATGTAGGCCGTTGAAACATCATTCTGCGCCATCGCGACAAAGACGGGCTGATGTCCGGCAACGATGCCAGTGACCCTGGCCGTCCAGTTCGGCTGTCCCCAATCCAGCGCATACACGCCCCCGTAGCTGCCATAGGAATCCTCGATGAACAGGCCCGGATACACATCCGCCGCGTTCAGCGTGATGCAAAACAAGCGTGTCACCGCACCCTGTTTCGCTCCGGCGAACGAAAACATTGCCTGTACCGCTGGAATGCCACCGACACTCGACAACGCAAACGTCCCGCCGCCATTCGTAGAGACCAACAACCCGGAACTTGTCCCCACAAAGATATTTCCGGCGTCGAAAAAAGCGCCAGCCACGAAGCAACCTCCTCCAGCGGTGAACTTCGGGTTGAAGGTGCTTCCGCCATTGCTCGAGTAGTAAACATTCGCGTAATCCGAAACCAACAGCCGGTTCGTCGAAGCTGGATCGACAAACAAGGCATAAGCGCCTCCGCCGGTCGGATCAACCGCCAACCGCTGCCAGGTCGTCCCGCCGTCCAAGCTGCGGGTTGGGGTCATTGAATCCGCTCCGCCGATGCTTGTGTAATCGATCGCGTAAAGGATGGAGGAATTGCTGGTGTATTGGATGATGGATTGCCGCCCGCCTTGGATTTGCTTGAAATTCACCGGTGTCCAGGAGGTCCCGAAATTGGTGGAGCGAAACACCTCGCTCATGTCGCAGGCCAAATATAATTCAGCGGAATTGAAGGGGTTGAAACTGGGAGCGAACAACGCTCCCCCGCCGCCAACCCCCTTGGGCGCCCATTGCGTTGGCGGAGCGGCGAAGGCCACGCCGGCGATCATGAGGAAAACGGAATGAAGGACGATTTTCCGGAAACAAAAGTTCAGTTTCATAAAGCACACGAATTGAACTTTAGCAGCAATCGGCGTTCCATTTAGGGCGCTTCTTGGAGCAGAATCGGAAGGTTGGTTCGCCCGCACTAATTTACCAACATGATGCAGTAGAAACGGTTGGAGACACTGCCAGCGTTTAAGTCGCTAACGGACGCAACGGTGGAAATAGCGGTGACATCGGAGCCGATTTGCCCCCGATTGGGGTCAGCCAGATTGTCCTTATATCGCAGCCGGTATTTGAGCCCCGAGCTGGTGCTCCAGGTGAGCGTGATACCGGTGTTGTTTGGGAGGGTAACCGGCGGTTGCAACTGCGGCGGACTCAGCGAATCGAGGAAGCACAGGGCTGCGAAAAAAACGGACCCGCATCAGGTGGGGTTGATGCGGGCCGTTGCTTGCCGACTAAGACTTCGGATGGGTCGAAGAGCGGATGGTGTATTCGGGATAGAGCCGCCCCATGCAATCCGGACAGATGCCGTGGGTAAATTCCGCCTCGGTATGGTGAGAAATATAGGACTCGACTTTTTGCCAGTAGCCGTGGTCGTCGCGGATTTTTTTGCAGGACGCACAGATGGGCAGCAGCCCGCGCAACGTCCGGATGTTGGCCAACGCCCGCGTGAGCTCGTCAATTAATTTCAACCGTTCAGCCTCCTCGCGCTTGCGGAGGGTGATGTCCCGCTCAATGGCGGAAACACCGATGACCTTGCCGTGCGCGTCCTTGATCGGCGACAGGGAAAGGGAGACATCGAGGGTTGACCCGTCCTTGCGCAAGCGGATTGTCTCGTAGCGTTCAATCCATTCCCCGTCCTTGATGCGCGCATAGATTTGGGGCAATTCTTCGGGACGATATTCCGGAATCAGGATCGCCATCGACCGGCCTTTGACTTCGTCCGCAGTATAGCCGTACATGCGCTCCGCCCCCTTGTTCCAGCTCAGAATGGTGCCATCCAGAGTCTTGCCGATGATGGCGTCGTCGGAGGATTCCACAATCGCGCCCAGATAGGCCATGGCCTCGGCACCGCGCTTGCGTTCGGTGATGTCACGGGTGAAGCAGCGGGAGTGGATGAACTTGCCGCCTTCCCAGAGGACATTGGAGTTCAACAACACATCTTTAACCGTCCCATTTTTGCAGCGCAGCCGCGCCTCATAATTGTCCAGGGTTTCTCCGCGATGCAATCGCTTCAGGATGTCCTCCGCCACGCCTTCATCGGCGCAAAACTCCGAGATGCGATGGCCCAGGTATTCATCCCGCGTGTAACCGACGATGTCCAACTCCGCCTGGTTGACCCGCAGGATCATCCCGTCAGGGCCCTCCCAACGCAAGCCCACCGCGGCATGTTCAAAAAAATCCGCCAGTTCCTGCTGACCACGGCGCAAGGCCTCCTCGGCTTTGCGGCGGGCGCGACGGCTCGAGGCTTCACGCAACTCACGTTCGATGGTAGGCACCAATCGCGTCAGTTGGCTCTTCATCACATAGTCACTCGCACCCGCCTTCATGGCCTTGACAGCCATATCCTCACCAATGGCACCCGAAACCACGATGAAGGGAATATCCAACTCCTTCCCCTTGACCAGTTCGAGCGCATCCAGGCTGCCGAAGCCGGGCATCGAGTGGTCGCTGATGATGAGGTCCCAAGGTTGGCGGTCGAGCGCCGAGGTCAAGCCCTTTGAGGTTTCGACCCGCTCGAAGACGGGTTCAAAACCTCCCCGTTTCAGTTCGCGAATCACAAAATGAGCGTCATCCTCCGAATCCTCCACCATCAACACCCGCAATGACTTATTCATAGAGAACTCCCGCAGCTATCAGTATTATTGATTCGGCACTTTAATGGGGATTATACCCCAGTTTCGCTCCACGTCAAATGGAGCCGACGCACAAAAAATTTTCCAAACCCGCTGCCAACTGCGTTTGCACCGCCTTCATCCACCACTCCGGCTTTCAGGCAATATTTGAATCTTTTGCTATCTTAGCAGGTTAGACTGGATAGGATAATTTTTATTTAAACAATTTGTCCTACATAAAATGAATCATGCAAATCGCTGAATCCATCGCCTGCCCTTTTTGCGGGCAGTCTTTTGAACTGGTCATCGACACCAGCGTGCCGTCCCAATGCTTCACCACGGATTGCGAGGTCTGCTGCCGCCCATTCGAGGTCGTGGCGGAATGCGAACCGGGTGAAATTCTAAGCTTGGATGTGCGAGGGAACTAAGCCAGAGTCGCCATCCAAATTATATGCATAACGCAAACTTGGTTCTCTGGATCTACATTGCCTTGCTGTTTGTCGGCGGCCTCATCGGTTACCTGAAGGCGGGCAGCAAGATTTCCCTGATCGTGTCGGCCAGTTTCGCCGCCGTATTGATTTTGTGCGTGAAGGGGTTGATCTTTCAACCCTACATGGCC
>JAQGOT010000007.1 GCA_028293465.1 Pedosphaera sp.
GGCGGCGGCTTTGGGGGAAAATCCTCAGCCCCTTTCCCAACTGCAATGCAGTAGAAAATCGACCTGCCTTCAGCGGGTAAAACAAGGCTGGAAATGAAATCCTACGGCATGGTTCCGGCTAAGAGCCGATTTATCCGGATTCGAGCTTGGGCTTCTTTTTTCACGCTTTTCGTTTTTGGCTGCTTCGTTGGGCGGCTAATCCTTTATCAAAACTTTGAGCTCTGCAATCGTATATGCAGGCTTGCTTTTATGCAGCATGGCGTGACAATTAGGACAAACTGGCCGCAAGTCATCCTTCGGGTTTAGGGTGTATTGCTTACCAATGGAGGCCAATTCACGAATGTGATGCACGTGAATGAAGTCTTTTCCAAGCGCCCCATATTTTTTCTCAAAATCAAATCCGCAAACAGAACAAATACACCCATATTCGCAGATACACACTTTTCGGGCCTTTTGGCTCCGTTCATATATATTGATGGAGATAGTTTTGGTCGCTCCTTCAACAAAATGCTGCGGCTCCTCGATTTCTTCAGCTATAATGAATTCTTCAAAACTGTTTTTTAGCAAATCACTGAATTTGTGCAAAATCCTGACGTGGTCACGCATTGGGGTGCCGGTCAGAGTCTGATAGTATTCAAGGTGCTGTTTGTAAGCCGAGACGGCATTCTTTAATGCTTGTTCCCCGTAATCCCTTTTGATCCCGGTCAAAAAGCTATCTGTGGCTGCCGGGCTTAAAGTTCGTTTGTAACGATTGCCTCCAAGCATGTGCCCCAAATTGTTGATTAAATCAGCAGCGCTATTTCGATTTAACCCGATTTTTTCAAGATGCCGTCTAGCCTCAGCCAGACTCAGAGTGCGTTTGTGAACCTCCTGGCCATATCGATACGCTTCCTCGTAATGAATACGTTCTATCTTCATGCTTTCCATCATTATCGCCCCCGCGGTTTTGGGTCGATAATAATGTCTTGGCCTCAGTTCTGCGGGCCGGATTTCCATATGCCCATTTTATACACGCGGCAAACATGAAAAGGTGTCAACCCATATGAGGCAAATCAAAACACCTCCGGCGTGCCTTCTTCGAGCATGCGGAAGAGGTGTCTGAGGCCGTCGGCGTCGCGCTGGCGTTCCAACTGCTTGGGCCGGGTTTCCACCGCATGGGCCGGCGGAATCCTTTTGGGGATGATTGGTGTTCAAGCCGGTCCACCACCCGGCAATTCAATCAAGCTGGTTGGGAAAGTTGGGAAGGGCGGCGGTGGTGCGGGGTTCGGATAGTGAATCCGCCTGCATTTGATTGTTGATCGTAATCTTCTGCCAGGTCTTGCGGGAGAGGCTGGTGGTCAGGTCCTCGATCTGGTCCACCGCGCTCAGCACCACGGGGTCATCGTAATTTTGGACGTAAAGCGCGGCGATTTTTCCGATCAGGGACGACATTTCGCTGCAATAATCCAGGTAACGGGAAAGTTCAAAGCGGGTCATGCTGCGTTTCGGCGAGGAAGCGGTCCGGGGGCCTGCGTCAGTGATCGTGGCCGGGTCCTTGGTCAATTGATGCATGTCCACGATGTGCGCCAGCGAGCGCAGTTCATGCACCAATTTCAGGGCGCGATTCCGCTTCCTCCGGATCTCCAGTGTGAAGAGTGAAAAAATAGCGCCGCCGATGAGCAGCACAGTGTTGAGCGCCGCATCCAGAGCCTGCAAGAATTCGGAGAACCGGTCGATCTGCGTGGAGATTTTCAAGTGCAACGCGATCCACGTAACAATCACCAAGAACATGACCACCAAAACGCCAATACCAAGGCGCAGGGGTAACAGCGGTTGGGCGATGGCTTCCGCCGTGACCGCGGATTTTTCCGCGACACTGAGCAACTCATCCGCCACCCGCCCCAGCCCGGCCTCCGGAAACCGCTCTTGAATCCGGTCCCGCAAGCGGCGGACGGTTTCGACTATCTTTTCGGCATTGAGGCTCCGATACACAGCGCACAAGTTCCCAAGGGCAGCGAAGGTGTCAAGCGGGAATGGTTGCGGCCCGGTTTTTGGGCGCATCCGCGCACTGCCCCCGGAGCGCCGACTTCCAAGTCGGCTTAACGCGTGAGGAACCCACCGATGACCAGGGGAAACCGCCAGCCGCAGCTTCCGGCTCCCTCTCCGCCACGAAGTGGGGGAGAGGGCAGGGGGAGAGGTGGCACAACTGGAAATTAGGCCGCCCGCCCGTGACTGCGGACTGAGCCAAATGAGCACCCCCTCTCTCCGCCTCAGTGGCTTCCCAAGCCCGC
The DNA here is from genome assembly GCA_028293465.1 of Pedosphaera sp. Classification (GTDB taxonomy): domain Bacteria; phylum Verrucomicrobiota; class Verrucomicrobiia; order Limisphaerales; family Pedosphaeraceae; genus JAQGOT01. Next base: position 2,271 of record JAQGOT010000007.1, read on the forward strand.
CACGAGTCAGTTTCCCGAGCAGGGACGTTCGCTTCGCGAATTGTGGTCCCCGCGACTGCGCTGCGGGGCGAGAGGGCCGGAGCGCGCTGGGCTGTTGGCTGGCGGCTTCAAACCTGCGGGCGCGTTGCCATCCACTTGGCCAATCCCGCCTTGCCTCACCCACTTTTGATTACACCCCCGGACCCTTGACTCCGCACTCCACGCTCGGCTTTCTGCGTCATTCCGCGTGGTCTGCGGGCAACCTCACTCCCTCCTTTTCGTCGGTCAAGCAGCCCTGCTCGCTTGAAATTTACCCCCTTTCCCACCTTCGTTCACTTCGTTAGCTTCTGTAAAACAATTCCCCATCCCCGCCTTCGCAGTGAAAACGCCCTCACCCACTCTGAATCATACCCCAGATTTTCACCGCGCGAGCCAGCCGCCGTCGATGTTGAGGATGGCGCCGTTCATATAATCCGCGTCCGTTGACGCCAGGAACGGGCAACCGCCGAAGCGATATTTCCCAATCCTTCCCCCGGAAAGTCCAAAACACCAACACGGAAGCGCACCATGACCGAATTTTTAGCTGCGAACAGCATTGTTAGGCTGACAGAACTTCAACAGCTTTGACTAAACGAAGGTTGGTGCGGGATGCTGTGCGTGCAGCGATTTATTTGATTTGAAGCACATGCAAACAGACACAGCCAAAAAAGAAAAATTGCAAGCCGCCTCAGCGTCGGTTCTCTCCGCGCTCCTGCTGACCGGGATGAAGATCGCCGCCGGGATCTTTTCCGGCAGCCTGGGCATGCTCGCGGAGGCGGCTCACTCCTCCCTGGACTTGGTCGCTGCGCTCTTCACGTGGGGAGCCATTCACCTGGCCAGCAAGCCCCCGGATCGGGACCACCCCTACGGTCACGGAAAAATTGAAAACCTCTCCGCCCTGGCGCAGACATTGTTGCTGCTGCTTACCTGCGGCTGGATTTGTTATGAGGCCATCGAACGGTTGTTTTTCAGGCCGGTAACCGTGGCCGCTCCCGTCTGGAGCTTCATCGTGATTGCCATCTCCATTGCCGTCGATGCGTACCGCTCCCGCAAGCTCCAGGCAGCCGCCATCAAGCATAATTCTCCCGCGCTGGCTGCGGATGCCCTGCATTTCAGCACCGACATCTGGAGTTCTGCGGTGGTGCTGCTGGGCCTGGGATGCACAAGACTGGCTGATGTTTTCCCGGCTTGGGGCTTCCTGCACAAAGCGGACGCGGTCGCCGCGCTGGTGGTGGCGGCGGTGGTCGCCATCGTCACGCTCAAGCTGGGGATCAAAGCGGTTCACGGACTACTGGATGCCGCGCCGGATGGCATCCCCAAAGCTGTCAAAGAAACTGTCGAGTCCATTCCGGGAGTGTCGGATTGCCACCGTATCCGCGTCCGTCATTCGGGGCCACAGTTGTTCATTGATCTGCATGTGCGCCTGAACGGTCTTCAGACCTTGATTGAAGCCCATGATCTTACCGACAAAGTTGAGCGGCACCTGAAAAAGGTGTGGCCAGGTGCGGACGTAACCGTTCATGCTGAACCGGCTCGCTCAACGAAATCAGTTTGATTAAAACCCCTGCCATCTTCGGGTAGTGGTACAGTTTGACGCCCCGCCGTCAACTTCCCGGTTGCAATCCAGAGCGCCCCGCGCAAAGTTGTGCCAGCCATACGCGCATTGATTTATGAAATACTTACATTGTCAGATTAGCGTTAGAGATTTTGAAAAGTGGATGGCCGTGATGGAAAGCGATGCCCCAGCTCAGCAAGAGGCGGGATTGCGCCTGATTCATTTGTGGCGCAGCATTCCTCCTAGACACGCGCTCATTCCCGGACTGGCGTTTTTGGTGATGGAGGTTCAGGACGTAGAGAAGGCGCAGAAATATCTTAAGTCGCTCTTCTTTACCTGGGCCAAGCACGCTCTCATGTACGAGTATCATTTTACAGAAGAAGTGGCATTGCCTGTCGCCCGATAAGTCGACGTAGCGAGCCTGATTTCAAACTGTACCACCACTCATCTTCGTTCTGGCATGTTATCAAAGCGCGGGTACGTTCTAATAGTTGAAACAATTATCCTATTTTGAAAGACACTTCCCCATCATCCGGTCCAGCCGCACCCCGGCTGCGGTTGCGCGTCACCGCCACGGCGGAGTCGATTTTGCGCTCCGGGCATCCGTGGCTTTTTGCGGATAGCATTCACGAGCAGAACCGGCCCGGGCAGATCGGCGAGCTCGCGGTGGTTTATGATCGCAAGGATAAGTTTCTCGCGGTGGGACTCCTCGATCCCGACTCGCCCATTCGTGTGCGCATCCTTCATGCCGGCAAGCCTCAGAACATTGATCAGGACTGGTGGCGGGCGCATCTGGATCAGACATTGGCGGTACGGCGTCCGTTGTTTGATGCGCACACCACGGGCTATCGCTGCATCAACGGTGAGAGCGATGGCTGGCCGGGGTTGGTCTTGGATCGCTATGACACGACCCTGGTGTTGAAGCTCTACACGGCGGCCTGGTTGCCGAGGTTGGAGGAAGTGGTGAGCCTGATCCTTGCATCTCCCTGGTGCAGCGAGAACATTGGGCCTGAGGCCAGGGTGGTGCTCCGGTTGAGCCGCAATATTCAAAGTGTCGCCGGAACTCAGTTCAAACATTCCGATGGAGAGATTCTGCGGGGCCCGCCTTTGGTTGAGCCGGTGGTTTTTCTGGAATCCGGGTTGCGTTTCGAGGCGGACGTTTTGCGCGGCCAAAAGACCGGGTTTTTTCTCGATCAACGGGAGAATCGGCGGCGGGTGGAAACTCTGTCGCGTGGACGGGCGGTGTTGAATGCGTTCAGTTTCTCGGGCGGCTTTTCGTTGTACGCCGCACGCGGCGGCGCGCGCTCCGTGACCGACCTTGATCTGAGTGCGCACGCGCTGGCCAGTGCCAAGCGAAACTTCGCGCTGAACGAAGCCGAACCGACGGTGGCGCGGTGTCCGCATGAAACCGTGCAGGCGGACACTTTTGAATGGTTGGCGGAGAATTCAAAACGCCGTTTCGACCTCGTGATTTTGGATCCGCCTTCGCTCGCCAAACGTGAAACCGAACGGGCCGGCGCCATCCGCGCCTATGGCCGGCTGGCGGAGTTGGGGATGAATTGTCTCAACCGGGGAGGGATTCTGCTGGCCGCTTCCTGTTCAGCCCATGTGACGGCGGAGGAGTTTTTTGAAGCTGTCCGGCAATCAGCGGTCCGGAGCGGGCGCAAGTTCACTGAACTGCAAACCACCCGCCACGCTCCCGATCACCCGGCCAAAATCAAGGAAGCCGAGTATTTGAAAGCGATCTATCTCGCGTTCTCGTAGGCCGGCTCGTGTCCGGCTCCGCGGAGTCTTTGCTCAGAACAGCTTGCCGACGATCGT
>JAQGOT010000014.1 GCA_028293465.1 Pedosphaera sp.
ACGGAAACCGTGGCGATGGTCGGGGCGGCGGGTTGGGGTTGTGGCGCGGGATTCGCCTGCTGCCGATCCAGCTTGGCGCGCAAATCCCGCAGTTCGCGCAAGATCGAGTCCGCCTGCGCGCCGTTCAATGCCCCGTTGGCATCACCGGCCATGCCGAGCGCCGGCGCCAAGGAAACTTCCTCACCCGCCACGCGCCAACCGCGCACTCCGTCATTGAACCAAACGCGCAACCGGGGCGAAGACGAATTGCGCAGCAACGCCGCGTCCAAAGCTGGCATGCCCGCGGTCGTGTCACCCAGGCGGACGGAGTAAACCCCGTTGTTCACCGGCGCCTTTACCACAGCGGCCGGCATTTTGGTGGTGCCTTCAAATGGAAATTCTCCCGATGCCCAGAGAATGACCCCCTGGCTGTCCAAAATCACGAACGTAAAATTGCCCTGCCCGTTAAACGGAGCATCCGCCACCGTGACCCGGCCCTGGTAATTGAGGACGCTTGGCGTTTGCGCCTGGAGAAGGTTCGCGGAAATAAGCAGCACCGCCAAAAGCCATGGAGTTTTGTAGCGGATCATGCCGCACATCCATAGCAAACCGGCCGCCGGGCAGCAAATCAAAAAGCGGCCCGGGCGCGTGAAACGCCGATGGCAGAGCGGCAAAGTGTGCCGTTGAATTCCGCGGCTCATTACGGCTACGCTGTTTCTTTATGAGCAAACCTGCCTGTCCGATGTGCGAAATGACCGAGGTTCTGGACTTTCCCGACCATTGGGAATGCTCCACCTGCGGTCACGAGTGGACACGCGAGCCCGAACCGGAAGCACCGGCGGCCGAACGCGTCGTCAAGGATGCCCACGGCAATCTGCTCGCGGACGGCGATCTGGTCATGTTGATCAAGGATTTGCCGTTGAAGGGGTCGTCGCAGGTGCTCAAAGTGGGAACGAAGTCCAAACCCATCCGCTTGGTGGACGGCGATCACGAAATTTCCTGCAAGATGGAAGGGATGGCCATCGGCCTGAAAGCCTGTTTCGTGAAGAAGGCTTGAGTTCGAAACCCGCAGTCTCTCCGCACCACCTCAAGGCAGCCACACCGCGCGCCAGAATTGCGCCTTGGCACCGGGCGTCGCCGCGTTGGTCACGTTCAACGTCGAACCCGCCAACGTGTTCGTCGAAACTGAAATCCAACTCGTGAGGTTCATGGTGCTTTGTATCGCGTAACGCACTCCCGGCTGGCCTTGAATCTGGGTCACGAACTGAGTCGGGGCGGATGGCGTCGGCGGCAGCGCCACCAGCTTCAGCGCGGTCGGTGCCAGCGTCAGCAGCGTCAGTGAATAGGGCGGGACCGTGTAGTTGAAATTGGTCCCGGCGCTGGCGAAGCCGGTTTGTGTGATGTCCACTTGCGCGCCGTTGGTTTGCGCCGCGTTGTCCTGCGGCATCCCGTAAGAGCGGATCGTGGAAGCGGAGCCCGGTATGAAACTCGCCACGTTCACCTGGCCGGTCATGCTGTTGAGCGGATCCTTGTTGATCACCAGCAAGGTCAGCGCACCGCTCGCCCGCCGCACCGCATACGCCGCCAACCCCTGATAATCACTCGTCGCATTCAGCACCGTGTCGCCGCCGCGCGCGAAGTATTGCATCAGCTTGCCCGCGTAAAATGTCGGATATCGATCCGTCTGCCCGTTCACGATTCCGTAATCGCCGTAATTGCGCCAACCGTAGAGCGACGCATCATTGTTATTGGCAAAGTCCTGCCCGTTCCGCAGATCCCACCAATAGAGCGAATTCAGTTCGGTTTTCATCAATCGTCCCAGGCTGTCCGCCATGAACAACGCGCCCACCAGGCTCGTCGTCTGCTTGCCCGTGCCGGAGGAGACCGAGTTGTTCTCCGTGCAAAGGATCTCGATGCCCGCGCTGCCGGCCCCGAAATAATCCGTCATTTCCTGGCGCAACTCCGCGCCGTCCACCGCCCAGCCACCCGATGATTGCAAGAGCGTGGCATCGTTCTCCTCACCGGGATTTTGCGGGTAACGATGATAGATCACGAAGTCCGGTGTCACGCTCAAACTTTTCAACGTGCTCAACATCACCGCCGTCCAGCCGTAATTCGTCGTGCCGGTGCGCGGGTTGATGGCCGGATGCGCTGTGTAGCCGTTGGCATAGCTGTTTTCGCCCGGCGTCACGACCACGCCCACCTTGATGGTCGGATCGGCCGCGCGCATCTGTTGCATATAATCCTTGGCCCGCACCGCATAAGTGTAGGGATCATGCGGGAAGGTGTTGCTGTCCGTTTCCCAAGTGCCGTAGTTCTCGTTCCCCACCTCCCAATACTTGAACGCGTAATGATTCGTCACATTCGCGTGCCGCACCCACGCCGCCGCCTCGACCGGCGTGCCGGTGCCGTAATTCACCGTGATGCACGCCTGCGCGCCGAGGTTGGTCGCCACATGCGCAAAATTCGCAAATGATGTTGCCCACGACCACGTGTTGGTTGACGACTTCCCCGTCGCCCAATGATATTCATCCGACGCTGACCCGCCGGGAAAGCGCATTGTCTGCATCCCCATTTCGCCGAGCAACGAAATCGTGCCCGCCGTGTCGAAGGCGCTGTCCCAGATGGCGGTGTTGATGCCAAACCAGCGCGCGTCCACGGTGCGGACCGTCTGTGTGGCATTGACACTGATATGCGTCAACGCCGGCACCGGGTTGGCAGTGAACTGAATGTCATCCAGGTAAAAAGTGCTGGGACTGCCCGAGCCCTGAAAGCTGATGCGGCTGAAATTGGGTCTGTTCGCCGAGGCCAGCGAGGAGAGCGGCAAGGTTACCTTCTGCCAGGAGGTGGAGATGTTCAGCGGATAGTTTGCGACCTGCGTCTCACCGGGATTCTCAACATTCATCAGAATGTGAACCGACGGCGTCCCGCCGCCGCTCTTGATCCAAAAGGTCAGGTTCGTGTAAGCCGATGTATCGAAAGGAGTGTGATGAAACGAAACCGCCTCATAAGTCACCGTGCTGAATTGGATGCAATTGGCCCCCACCGCCGGGTTGGTTGGATAGGCCAGATTCCGACCGGGCGCCCAGCCCCAATCCTGCCACCCGTTCACCAACTTGTCCCCGTAAACCTGCAGGTTGCCCTGGCTCTGCGCCGAAGTCATCCCCATCACACAAACGATTAAAAGCCAGTACACAGCCCGCCTCTGAATCCGTTGGATCACTCGTTTCATGTTGAGGCCTCTACCATGTATTAGAATGGCCCCCGTCGCAACCGCCTTGATTGTTGACAAACTGGTTACACTGAATATCATCGAACGACGCCCCGCGAGGCGCCTTTTATTCTTGGGAGCAACCTAAACTGTTCGGCAATAATCGTATGAAAACACCTGTCACCTACGCCCCGTCGAAACTGCTCAGTGGAGAAATCGAAATTCTCAGACAACACAGCCTCACCCGCTGGATGTCGCGCGACCTCACGCAGGCCGCCGGGGATTTCTGTCGGAATATCGGACTGGTTCCCGCCTACTGCGAGTGTTCGACCGACCATCTGACACGTTACCTGTTTTGGCGGCCGCCCACCGGCGCGCTCATCGAGGTGCGCTCGGGGCGGGCCAAGGAGAAGTTCGAGGAATTTGACCGGGTGAACCACGACCGGAACTGGCAGCTCCTCTCCCTGCACATCAACGAGCGCGAGCTTTACTCCGCGGTCTGGATTTCGTCCGCTCACTTCGAAATTGCGAAAGCCTTCCTCCTGGCCCACGGCATCACCTGCGCGGAAAGAAAGAATGCCTAGAATCGCTATTAAGCCAGTGAACTGACCCGCATGGATCAAACGAACAGTATTCCGTTCAAGCATAGGCTGCTATTGTGGCTCGTGGCCTGGGTTGTGACCCTTTTCGCAATGATTATCCCCCAGCCCGCGGCGGTAATCGGCGCGGGCTTTCTGCCGGCAGGTCTGCTCCTTTATCTGGTGCCGGCGGGGTTTTGGGGAAACGGCACGACCTATTTCTTGCTGGCCCTCGGTTGGTTGTTTTATGTAGTGCTCACAGCGGCGGGCCTGCGCCAGAAGCAAACGAAGAAGTTTTATCGGTGTTTTACGATTTTGTGCATCGCCTTGCTTTTGAACGTTGCCGGCTGCCACCAGATGGTGAGCGGGATGAAGAATTGATTTGTGATCTCGCAGCCTCGCTCAAATCTGATCGGTTAACTGGCCCACCAGATGCACCGCACCATTCCTGGCGATGGTTCGCTGGCGTTGTTCTGGCGGACCTTCGATGAAGTGCTATCATTCAGCAATGAATATACTGTTTAACGATCAAGGCAGTGCACCATGAAAAACCGCACCCAACTCATATTACTACTACTCTGTGTCACCGCCGCTCTCGCATTTGGAGGTTATCAGGTTTTTCGCGCCTCAAGCAGAAGCCCCCAGGCCCCGGTTGGCCCATTCACCGACCGTGCGCGCTTGGCAGAGTTCAGCACGAATGGCGTGACTGTCATGGTGTCTCTGGAGTCAGACCCGCAAGGCCAGCCCTTGCTCCGAGCGACATTCACGCCGACCAACCATGAATTTCATCTCTACAGCAAGGATCCGGAAGCGGCTGGAGGCATTGGCTTGCCCACGACGTTAGAACTGCTGTCACACTCCTCGGTTAAAGCGTCGGGACCAGTTTTCGCTGACACCTCACCGCAGCCGCACGAGTTCAAAGCGTTGGGCGTGACACTT
>JAQGOT010000027.1 GCA_028293465.1 Pedosphaera sp.
ACCCCGCCCGGCTCGGATTACGAAATGATAATAATGCGAAAGAAAAGTCTTAATCGATCATAATGTTAATAATATCTATTGACTTAGTAGAGATTATCTTTATTCTCATCCCAGTTACGAATGAGCAACCAATCATCAAGCGGCGAACCAAGAGATGGGCGGGAGAAAGCACAAGAGCTGCCGGCCTGGCTGCAGTTGGTTCGTCAGCAAGTTGCTTCGATCAAATTCGGAACGGTTCAAATCACAGTCCACGACTCGCGGGTTACGCAGGTCGAGCGGGCGGAAAAGTTGCGTTTGGACCAACAGAAGTAAGCGGTGGCGGAAAAGCCCCAGACAACTGGGTCTCATCAAAAACAATTCTCGGATAGCTGACCGGACCTCCGGAAGTTCCCATGAAAACAGATCTCAGAATCTATGCGGAACCTTTCGAGTGCGGCCCCGGCAGCACACAATCTTTATCAAGCGACCGGCGTCAGCACCTCCCTCGCGTGTGAGACGCTCAATTTCGCGGAATTAAAATCTGGCGCCGACAGTGCGCGCCATTCTCCTTCATCCCCCCAGCCTCCGTCAGTAAGCGGGGGCATACTTTCCAGCCCCGGGGCCGGCCGGCCCTGATCCGGGCAAATCGTCCATTTCCTCCCAACTCAGAAACTTAACGAAAACGAACTGAATTACTTCAGAGAACCCATGAAAACGAATCCAAACTCAAATCTGATCCGCAGCTTCGCCTTGGGGCTGGGTGCCTTCGTATGGCTCGTGCCGACGTTGGAGGCGGCGCCATTTATTTACAATTCGGACGAACTGATTCTGGCTTTTCGCCAGGTCGGAAACGCCTCGGACCTGGTGGTGAACATCGGACGGGCAGCCACGCTGGCCAATCTGCCCGCAGGCACATCCGTCCCGATCACCAACCTGTCCGTCGCTCAACTCACCGCCAGCTTCGCCAGCATCGACGATTTGTTCTGGTCGGTTTCGGGAAGTGATCGGCTGGGAATCAATTATCCGGCCCAAACCCTTTGGGCCTCCAGCCCGCGGACGGACAACAACGTGCCCGCTTCGCCGTGGTTGCGTCAAAGCGTGTTCGCCCAAGGCAGCGCGGCCAGCATCATCGATGCGGTGGGCGGCAACGCGGCGGCGTACAGCAGCGGTCATGCCGCGGGCGCGAACAATACTGTGACCGGCGTGGTCATCCCGGCCACCGATCCAAACGCTTACACCCCGCATGTCAGCGGCGCTTTCTTTGGCAACTTCGACGGCACGTTCCAGGGGAACGTGGAGAACACCACGGCCAGCGACTTTGACAGCGCGCCCGATAACGTGTCGCGTTCGGATCTTTATGAATTGCGTCCCGGCTCCGGGCCCACGCGTGACACGCCCGGCAAGCTGCTCGGTTCTTTTGATTTAAAGTCGGATGGCACGCTGACCTTTACCGCGGCCGTGGCCTTGCCCAAGCCCGCCATCACCTCCATCCAACGTAATGGCAGCGTGACCACCGTTTCCTTCACCACCGCCAACACCGGCACCTACCGCCTGCGTTTCACCGGCGCGGCGGGACTGGCTTCCGCCGTGTCAACCTGGTCCACCAACGGGGTGACCTTGGCGGGCACCGGTGCGGTGTCATCGCTCCAGGCTACCAACGCCGCCGACATCGGCTTCTATTCGGTGGAAGCCCTCCCCTGAGCCGCCGGCTGCACCTTCACAACTCCAACAACGCACTTAAGAACGGAACTATAACCTCCAACCAAAACTCAGAATCATGAAAATGAAAACATTCGCACTCACATTATTGGCGGGCAGTTTGCTCGCAACGGCTGCCCAGGCGCAGGTCAACATCTACATTTCGGGCGCGGTCGCGTTTCGGGATTCAGCCTATAAAGCCGTTCGCAATCTGTATGGGGCGAATCTGGCCAATCAGAATCCTGCCGACCCAGCGGGCTCGCCGGTTGGCTCAGCGCTCAAGGTGACCTGGACGGGCACCATCCCGTCCTTGTTCGGCGGTCAGACGGTGAATGTTTTTGCCTTCTACAACGGTGCCGTCGCGGGGGTTCAAAACCTGACGCAGAATCAATTGGTGTCCTTTCTTGCCAACGCCACCCCCGGGGACACCAACCTGGTCAACGTCCAGGCCGACCTGGCATTTTCATCGGTTTACCAAAACTCCACCTCCTTTACGACGCCCACCCTCGCGGATGCCAAATTTGGCGTCACCCCCGTGGTTTGGGTGAAGAGCGTGAACTCGCCGGCGGGCTTGACCAACATCACCACCCAGCAAATCAAGACCTTGGCGGCCAACGGCGCGTTGCCCATCTCCTACTTCACGGGCGATACCAGCACCAACGGCACCAACCTCGTTCATTTCATCAGCCGTGATCCCACCGCGGGCCAGCGCGTCATCGCGTTCAAAGATTCCGGATTCACCGGCAACCCGCTGTCATACGTCTATACGAATGGCGCGTGGAGCAGCACTGTCAGCCCCAACGGATTGAGCAGCACGGGACCGATCGTAACCCAGCTCAACAGCTTTGGTCCGGCGATCAGTTACCTGACGCTGGTGGATGCCATCAGCGTGAACGGCGGAGCCAACATTCTCAGCTACAACGGCACCCTGCCGTTCGCTGGACCGTTCTCGGGAACCAGCAATAACTTCACGCCGGTCATCACCGGGGAATACAGCCAATGGGGTTACGAGCACATCCTGAACCGCACCACGGCATCCGCCAATATTGTGAGTTTCCGGAATGCGCTGATCACGGAAATCGGGAATGTGCTGACCACCTCCTTCTCCTCGGTGAAACTCAATCAGGTGTTGGTGACCCGCAATGCGGATGGCGGTCCGATTTCACCTTAGTCTGAAAGCGATTCACCGCGAAACGGCCGGTGCAGATGGGAAAAATCTGCACTGGTCTTCTTCGTCAAGAATTGGAACCGCCGAACGCCAACTCTGGAAACTACTCGTCACGTGACTCCCGCCTATGGCCCCCGACCGTCACCTCATTGTGATCGAAGTCTTGCTCCCAAACCGGGTTGCGGGAAATCGCCTCGCGGGCGTTCACCCGGCGCGGCTTGGCGATGACGAGCCGCTTTTTCGAATGCTTTATCCGATGCCAAAAGATTTTAACGGACTGATCGCGGTTGCGCGGTTGGGTGTGCTGGTGTTCGCAACCGCCTGGCTGCCGAGGCCATCGGCCATCGCCCAGCCAGCCGCAACCGCGGCCTCGACGCCGGCGGGGAGTGCAACCAACGGGGTAAACCCGCGCACTTTTGAAGTGTCCCGCTATTTGATCGCCGGCAACTCGGTGCTGCGCCCGGAGGTTTTTGGCGGCATTTTCACCAACGCCACGGGGCCCGCGGTCAGCCTGGAGCGGATCCGCAAAGCCCTGGCGGATTTGCAACTGGCCTACCGTGAGCGCGGTTTTGCGACCGTGGCGGTGAGCCTGCCACAGCAGCAACTCACCAATGCCACGGTGAAAGTGACTGTCACCGAAGGCACGCTGGCCGACATTCGCGTGCGGGGCCACCGCTTTTTCAGCTCGGAAAATGTATTGCGCGCGCTGCCCAGCCTGCACACGAACACCCTGCTCAACAGCCATATTTTTCAGCGCGAACTGGACCTCGCCAATGCCAATCGCGACCGTCAGATTTACCCGACCATCGAGCCCGGGCCGGAGCCCGGCACCAGCGCCCTCGAACTGAGAGTCAAGGATCGCCTGCCTTTTCATGGGCGGTTCGACCTGGACAACTACTCGACTCCAGGCACGCCGGATCTGCGCATGAATCTCGCGGCGCAATACAACAACCTTTGGCAGCGCGAGCATCAACTCGGCCTTTCCTATGGCTTTACACCCGAGGAGTTGAAGGCCCCGGGATTGACGCCGAACTACTTTTTCAACCAGCCGCTGATTTCCTACTATGGTGCTTATTACCGTATGCCGTTTGGCGGCGCTCCGTCGGTCCAGGAGCAGATCAACAGTTCATTAAACTTCGGTTACAACGAAGCCACGCACCAGTTCCGCCTGCCGCCCGCCGGTGTCCGTCCTGATTTGACCATCTATGCCAGTGCCTCCTCGAGTGACACCGGGGTGAATTTTGGCGAGCGGCAAACGGTGGCACACACCCCGTTGCTCACCATCGAATCCCAGGATACCGGCCGGGATTTCAGCGTGAACGAGGACTTGGGCGGCCGGCTCAGCGTGCCGCTCACCGTCAGCGACAACGCGCGGTTCAGTTTTTCCGGCGGGGCTGATTTCAAGCGCTACGCCTTGAGCAGCTTCAATACGAA
>JAQGOT010000042.1 GCA_028293465.1 Pedosphaera sp.
TTTCCTTTGGGAAGGAACTTATTTCGAGCGGATTGAAATATCCAACTTCACGCTGGAATCCGTCAGTCTGTCGCTGGAGCTGGGATTGGAGGCGGATTACGTGGATCTGTTTGAAGTGCGGGGAAACACCCGCAAGCAGCGAGGTCATCTGCTGCCTTCCGTCGTCACACCCACCCAGGTGGTTTTGGCCTACGAAGGGCTTGATTCGGTGGTGCGTCGGTCCGTTTGTCATTTCAGCACACCCGCACAGGAAATCACCGCTGAGCGGGCGGCTTTCCGGATGGATTTGGAGGCCCAAGAGCGGAAATGCATCGAATCCAAGGTTAGCTGCCTGATTGACAACCAACGGAAGGATGCAAAAACGTTCGAGGGCGCCTTCCGCCATGTCCATGCCGCTTACGAGGCCTACCGCGAGGACATAACGTTGATCGAAACCTCCAACCCGCAATTCAATGACTGGATCAACCAGTCGCGCGCGGACCTGCATCTCTTGCTGAGCCGGACAGATTGCGGGCTGTATCCCTATGCGGGGATTCCCTGGTTCAGTACCATTTTTGGCCGGGATGGGATCATCACCGCATTGGAGACATTGTGGACGAATCCAAAGATTGCCCGCGCAGTCCTATGCTATTTAGCCGACCGGCAAGCGACTGAAGTGAACCCAGCCACCGACGCAGAACCGGGCAAGATCCTTCACGAAGAGCGCGAAGGAGAAATGGCGGCGCTCAAGGAGGTTCCTTTCGGCTGCTACTATGGCTCCATCGATTCGACCCCGCTCTGGCTGATTCTGGCCGGCTGTTATTACGACCGCACCGGCGACAAGGAATTCATTGCGCACCTATGGGTAAACATCCAAAGAGCATTGGTGTGGATGGATTGCTTTGGCGACTGCGACGGTGACGGCTTCGTGGAGTATCGCCAGCGCGCGGCCGGTGGCTTGACTAACCAGGGCTGGAAAGATTCTGATGACGCGGTTTTTCATGCTGACGGAACGCTGCCGGCCGCCCCCATCGCCCTGTGTGAAGTGCAGGGATATGTGTATGAGGCGAAGCTGAGGGCCGCGCAGTTGGCCGAAGTCCTGGGGCACGCCGACCAGGCCGAAGAGTTGCGGCAAGCCGCGCAACGGCTGAAAGTCCGGTTTCATCAGGCGTTCTGGTGTGAGGAACTCCAGACTTATGCGATCGCATTGGACGGCAATAAACAACCTTGCCGGGTCCGGAGTTCCAACGCGGGACAATGCCTTTTCACCGGCATCGCCCAACCCGAGGCAGCGGCGCAGATCAAAGCGGGACTCCTCGGGGAGGCTTTCTTTACCGGATGGGGTATCCGGACAATTGGGAGTTCGGAAGCCCGATACAATCCCATGTCATACCACGATGGTTCGGTTTGGCCGCACGACAATGCGCTGATCGCTTCCGGCTTTGCGCGTTACGGATTTAACGCGGCGGCCCTGCGTATTTTGACCGCTCTATTTGATGCGAGCCAGTTTATGGATCTGAACCGGTTGCCGGAATTGTATTGCGGGTTTGAGCGCCGGCGCGGGGAGGGCCCCACCCTTTATCCGGTCGCCTGCAATCCCCAGGCTTGGTCGTCGGCGGCGGCCTTCTTCCTGATCCAAGCCTCGCTCGGGCTCCGCATCGAAACTTCAACGGCCCAACTCCATTTGGATAATCCCCATCTGCCAAAATCAATCGAGAAGCTGGAAATCAAGAATTTGAAAGTGGCGTCCGGCGTGGTGGATGTCTCGTTGGTACGCCATGATCAGGGTGTGTCAGTAAACGTCTTGCACCGCGCCGGCAAGGTCGAAGTCATTGTCATTCATTGAGAGCCGTATCCGGCAAGGGCAAACCCGGCGGCGGACGCCCGGGGACTTGCAGAAGACGGCAAGTCGGACAAACTTCAATCATGGATGAAACGGCCAAACCGAAAGTGCGCGCCGGGTCGGCGGGCTTCGACCCGCTCTGGTACAAAAGCGCCATTATTTATGAAGTGCCCGTCCGGGCCTTCTTCGACAGCAATGCCGACGGCATCGGCGATTTCCGTGGGCTGACGCAAAAACTCGATTACATACAGGATCTCGGTGTTACCGCCCTCTGGTTGCTGCCCTTCTATCCCTCGCCGCTCAAGGACGACGGCTATGACATTGCGGATTATTACTCCATCAACCCCATCTACGGCACGCTCGGCGATTTCAAAGTTTTCCTCCGGGAAGCCAAGGCGCGGGGACTGAGGGTGATCACCGAGTTGGTCCTCAACCACACCTCCGACCAGCATCACTGGTTTCAAAAAGCGCGTCGCGCCAAGCCTGGCAGCCGCGAGCGGGAATTTTATGTCTGGAGCGATTCGCCGGATAAATACAAGGACGCCCGGATCATCTTCAACGATTTTGAGCCTTCAAACTGGACCTGGGACCCGGTGGCGCACGCGTATTACTGGCACCGATTTTATTCGCACCAGCCGGACCTGAACTTCGACAATCCTCACGTGCACCGGGAAATCCAGCGGGTTTTTGAGTTCTGGCTGGACCTGGGCGTCGATGGCTTTCGCCTCGACGCCGTGCCGTATCTCTACGAACGCGAAGGGACTTCGTGTGAGAGCCTGCCGGAAACCCATGCGTACCTCAAAGAACTTCGCGCTTTTCTCGACGTCCGCTACGGCGATCGGATGCTGCTCGCCGAAGCCAACCAGTGGCCGGAGGAAGCCGTCACGTATTTCGGTTCCGGCAAGGGGGACGAATGCCACATGGCGTTCCATTTCCCGCTGATGCCGCGCCTGTTCATGGCGGCGCGCCTGGAAGACCGCGTTCCGGTCACCGATATTCTTGAGCAGACACCGCGGATTCCGGAGACCAGCCAGTGGGCGCTGTTCCTGCGCAACCACGACGAGCTCACCCTCGAGATGGTTACGGACGAGGAGCGCGATTACATGTATCGGGTGTATGCCACTGAAGCCAAGGCGCGGCTGAACCTGGGCATCCGCCGACGGCTCGCGCCGTTGCTGAACAACGACCGCCGGCGCATCGAGTTGCTCAACCTCCTCCTGCTGTCGCTGCCCGGGACGCCGGTGATTTATTACGGAGACGAAATCGGCATGGGCGACAATATTTTCTTGGGCGACCGCAACGGCGTCCGCACGCCGATGCACTGGAATTCCGATAAGAATGCCGGCTTTTCGCGCGCCTCACCGCAGGCGCTTTACGCGCCGATCATCCTTGACCCTGAATATCACTATGAAGCGGTCAACGTGGAGAACCAGCTCCGCAACCAGCAATCGCTGCTCTGGTGGACCCGCCGCGCGCTGGGGTTGCGCAAGCGCTGGAAGGTTTTCGGCCTGGGTACGCTCGAGTTTCTGCACCCGGAAAACCGGAAAGTGCTCGCGTTCATCCGCCATCACGATAACGAGACCATCCTGGTCGTGGCCAATCTCTCGCGCTTCCCGCAGCCGGTCGCACTCGATCTGGCGCGGTTCAACGAGCATGTACCGGTGGAACTGTTCGGCCGGGCAGAATTCCCCGCGGTTGGCACCGCTCCGTATCCGCTCACACTCAGTCCGCACGCGGCGTTTTGGTTTTCGCTCGAACCGGCGGCGGCGCGGAACCGCGCGGACGTCCCCACGAGTTTGCTCAAAACCCTCAGTGTGGACGGGGACTGGAGCGAATTCCTGAGCGGCAAAGGCCGCGACGACCTCGAAGCGTGCCTGCCAGCCCACCTGCTGCAGCGAGGCTGGTTTCCAGGCAAAGGCGAAATCAAAGCGGTCCATATTCGCGAGGTGATTCCGCTGCTGTTGGATTCCGAAAGGAATTTTCTCGCCATCCTCGCGGCAGAGTTCGCGCACAGCGATCCCGAGGAATGCCTGCTGCCGATCGCGTTTGCCAGCGGGGCGGAGGCGGCGCAAATCGAGCACGAAGCACCGCGTTTTATTCTCGCCCGCGCCCGCATCGAGGCGGGCACCACGAATGGAATTCTCCATGACGCAACCGCGGGGAAGGCTTTCGGCAAAATGCTGTTCGAATGCATCGCCCGCCGGCGTTCGCTGAGAGGCACCGCCGGCAGCGTGAACGGCTTCGCGACCGCCGCACTGCGGGCGGCGCGCAACGGGGGCGTGCCGGAACCGTCTGCGTCCAAAACCGAGGGCGGGAGCACCGCGATCATTTACGGCGAAAAGTTTATCTTGAAGTTGTTCCGGAGAATAGAATTTGGCGTGCATCCCGGACTTGAGTCCGCGCAATTTCTCGCTGAGAAACATTTTCCGCACGTGCCGGCGTTCGCCGGCGCGCTGGAATATCAACGCGAGGAGGGCGCGCGCGCCTGCCTCGGCATCCTGAACGGATTCATCGCCAATGCCACGGACGGCTGGAATTACACAATTGACGCTTTGCGCCGCTATTTCGAACGCGTCCGCACCTTGCCCGCGGAAGCCCGGGTGGACGGTTCGACCGGGATCTCGTTGGTCGAGCTCGCGGAGCGTGGCGTCTCGGATGCAGTTACAGAAATCATCGGCACCTATGCCGAAGCCGCGCGCCTGCTGGGCGAGCGTGCCGCGGGACTCCACCTGGCGCTGACGTCAGACCCGGAAAACAGGGATTTCGCGCCGGAGCCGTTCACACCGTTTTATCAGCGGTCGCTTTACCAATCTTTACGGAATAACCTGGCTCGAAATTTTCGTTTGTTGCGGCAGGAGTTGACGCGGCTTCCCGAAGCCGTGCGGCCGCTGGTGGATAAAGCGCTCGCCGCGCAGGAGACCATCCAGGGACGTTATCGCGCGGTGTACCAGACGCCGATGGCGGCCATGCGGATTCGTTGCCACGGCAACTTTCACCTTGGCCATGTGCTGCACACCGGAAAGGACGTAGTCATCATTAATTTCGCAGGTGAGCCCGGCCGGCCGTTGAGCGAGCAGCGGATCAAGCGCCCGGCGTTGCGTGATGTTGCAGCCATGATCCGTTCGTTTCATTACGCGGCTCACAGCGCGCTGCGACAACAACTCGAAGAAGACAACCTAACCGAGGGACAACTGCGCGTGCTGGAACCTTGGGCCCACTTCTGGGAGCACGGGGTCAGCGCGTTGTTTTTGAATGCCTATCTTGCGGGGACGAGGTCGTCCTCGCTGTTGCCGAAGACAAATCAAGCACTCGCTTTGCTGCTCGAAACGTTCCTGATCGATCAGGCCGTCAGCGAAATGGGCCGGGAATTACTCCGCCCTTCGAATGAGATTCAAGTGCCGCTTCAGGGTATTCTCGAAATTGTCGGTTCGACGAACACTGCATGATGTTCACGAGTTGTCCAAACTCGGAACGGCGCGGCGCTCACCTTGCTGAGGGAGGCGTGGCCGATGCCGGGCGCTCCAATGAGGGGGCAGGTTGGTTTCCAGACTGGTGCCGTCGTCACGCGGACCGCGCCAACCGGGCCAATCCTCCGCTTGCGTGGTGATGAGTGAGGCGATCAGCAGGCCGGTGAACAACAGGTTTCGGAAAAGGCTCATGCTGACGGTGGGCTAATGCAGCACATGACGCTTGATGAGGTGGTAGATGTCGGTGGCGTTGAGCTGACCGTTGGTCAGAAGCTCCGGGCGGGCGGTGATGAGCAGGGGATAATCCGCGGGGCTGGCGGGGCGAGCGCCGTGGGAGCCCCTAACGAGGGTGGCGTCGAGGGGGATGACGTCCATGAGCATGCGGAAGCCGAGCCTCTTCTGGAGGAGACGCCAGAGGATTTTTAGTTTCGGCGCGGGAATTTTGGGATCGAGGAAAAGCTCGACGGGATCGTAGCCGGGTTTGCGATGGATATCGACGCAACGCGCGAAGTCCGGGGCGAAGCGTTCGTCCAACCAATAGTAATAGGTGAACCAGGCGTTTTCCCGGGCGATGGCGATGAGGTCGCCGGCGCGGGGATGATTGATGCCCAGCTCGGCTTGTTCAGCGCGGTTGAGCACGCGTTCGATGCCGGGCTCTTTTTCCAGGGCGGCGCGCACTTTGTTCTCAAGGGCGGGATCGTTGAGATAAACATGCGCCACCTGGTGATCGGCCACGGCAAAGGCTTTGCTCGCACCGTAGTCCAACAATTCAAGCCCAAGCTCTTCCTTGAGGGTGAGCCAGTGGTTTTCGCGCAGGAGCACGTTGACATGAATGGGCGTGTCGACCGGGGTGATGCCGTATTCGGAGAGGAGCAGCACCTGCACGGAACGTTGAGTGAAGAAGTCGATGAGGTCGCCCACGATGTTGTCGATCTCCTGCAGGTCTTGCGTGATGGCGGGGTGTTTGGGGCCGAGGCGCTGGAGGTTGTAATCGAGGTGCGGGAGATAAACCAAATTGAGCGTGGGAGCGTATTTTTTTTCAATCCACTTGGCGGATTCGGCGATCCAGCGCGAGGCGGCATCGGGTGCGCCCTGGGGAGATTTGATGCCGGCGGCGGGGCCCCAGAAGGTTGCGAAGGGGAATTCGCCGAGATCTTTTTTTATTTCCGGGCGGATGGAATAAGGCCAGGCGTAGATGTCGAAGAATTTGCGGCCGTCGGCGGGATACATCGGGCGCGGGGTGATGGAGTAATCCGCAGTGGAATACATGTTATACCACCAAAATAATTTGGCGCAGGTGAAGCCGGGTTCCAATTCACGGAGTTCCTCCCAGATTTTGCGGCCGTGGACGAGGTGGTTGGATTGCTTCCAGAACTGGACTTCGGCCAGCTCGCGGTTATACCAGCCGTTGGCGACGATGCCATGCTGCGCGGGAGGCGTGCCGGTGAGATAGGTGGATTGAGCGGTGCAGGTGACGGCCGGGAAGGTGGGGAGGATGTGCGCCTTGGCGCCACGGTTGAGAAATTGATTGATGCGCGGCGTGGCGGCACCGAGGAGTGACTCGGTGAGGCCGACGACGTTGAGGACGGCGGTGCGTTTCATCGGTTTAGATTAGCCGCAGATTGAGGCTGATGAAACACTGATGAGAAAAATTTAGCAATGGCGCTTATGGTCAGCTCGGTTTTCGCCGACAAGGTGCCGCAAACTTCGGGATGATTTAGTTGCTGCCGGGGTCGCGAAAGAGTTGGCAAAGGCTCAGGCGGCCGATGACAGGGTAGACGCAAATGATCATGAACACCGCTGGGACCAGATAATGAAGGAAATGAATTGGCAACGAGCGAAAGCCAACTACGATGAAAGTGTGGCCGATGACAATGCTGTGAAGCAAACAGGGGATGCCGGCAAGTGCAAATAATGAAACTAACCACCATAGCATTGTTTGGTTTGTTGGTAATAGATGGGGCCTGTTGTCTAACCGGCTGCGGAAAAGAGACTTCACCAGGCCATAGTGGGACGCCGCTCATACAATCCAGTCGCTTGCAAGCAAAAGGTCAAGTTTCAACGCCAACGCTGGTCTTTGATACTCTCCCCGATAACGAGGCCCACTCTGTTACGTTTGGTCCTGACGTTATCACAAACCGAATTCCAGCCTCTGACTTAGCGGCCCTCTGCCTTGCGGTTGGGAAAACCCCTTTTACAAGTTATCAAATCGTTTCCCTGAAGATATTTCCCGAGGACGAATTCCTGGAACCATTCGCGGCACAGGTAGAAGTTCAAAATGCGATCCTCTTTTTGTGTAAGGATCGGAAAGCGTGGCATGTACAGAGGTTCGTTAAGCACTATCGATGAGCCCGCAAAGGCTGCGACATACAGCACGAACTGCTTGTTCTAGCAGTCAACAGAATAGTCCGCATTGAGCAAGCCCTGTTACCCGTCCCGGTCTCTGGAGATTTCAGCAGCAGTTGTTCGGGGAGGTAGCGTCGGCAGCTGTCCACAACCTCGTTGAGGTTGGAGAAGTTGCCTGATCGTTACCCCAGGTAGCCCGAGGGACGGGCAACCTGGGGCTTTGTTGCACAACCTCTTCGAGGTAGAGGGACGGGGGAGAAAACCACACCGCAGTGTCCGTGTGAGAGCAGACTTGGAAATGGGTTCAACCGCAGGCGCGGTAGATTTTGGTGCGGGCGGTGTGGCGGTCCCGGAGTTCGTAGATGGCTTCGACGATCTTGGGCAGGGCCATTTCGTGGACTTCGAAGCCTTGGCCGAGGTCGTGGAGCAGGGTGATGGCGAGTTCGCCGCCGAGGTGCTCGCGGAATTCTTCGAGGCCGTTGAGGAGGATCAGGGAATTATCGGAATCGACATGGAGCAGTTCGTTGGCGTAGAGGTCGAAGCCGAGGGCTTCCAGGAGTTTGAGCACCCGCTCCGCCGAAGCGGCGTCGAGGAAACCCATTTTGCGCGAGTAAATGACGTCGAGCGCCAGGCCGATGGCCACCGCTTCGCCGTGGCGGAGCTTGTATTCGGATAATTGCTCGAGTTTGTGCGCGGCCCAATGGCCGAAATCGAGCGGCCGGGCCGAGCCGAACTCAAAGGGGTCGCCGGAGGTGGCGATGTGGTTGAGATGCAAATCCGCGCACCGATGGATCAAGCGCTGCATGGCCTTGGGTTCAAAGGCGGCGAGTTGCCGGGCGTCCTGTTCGATGGACTCGAAGAACTCGCGGTTGCGGATGAGGGCCACCTTGACGGCTTCGACGTAACCGGCGCGTTTGTCGCGGTCGGAGAGGGACTCGAGCATTTCGTAGTCGTTCACGACGGCGAACGGCGGGGTGAAGGTGCCGAGGAAATTCTTTTTGCCGAAGGCGTTGATGCCGTTCTTCACGCCGACGCCGGAATCCGCCTGGCTGAGGGTGGTGGTGGGAATGCGGACGTGGCGCACGCCGCGATGGGCGGTGGAGGCGGCCAGGCCGGCCATGTCCAGCAGCGCGCCGCCGCCGATGGCGATGACGTAGGAGTGGCGGTCGATGTGGTAGCGGTCAATGTGGGAATGGATTTCGGAGACGTGGAAATAGGAGTTTTTGGTCCGTTCGCCGCCCTCGATGATCATGGGGGGGCAGACCAGTTTCAACCGGCCGCTCGCGGCGGTGAAGTAATTTTCGATCTCCTGGACCAGGCTGGGGCGGACTTGGGCAAGGGATTCATCCAGGACCACCAGGACACCGTGGACGCGGGTGCCGGGCTCGCTGACGAGAAGATCGCGCAGCAACGGGTTGGCGGGGGCAAAGACGCTCTGGGTGAAGAACACCCGGAGTTGGTAGCCGACCTGTATGGTGCGCTGAATCGAGGACATCGTTTAATCTTGAGGGTTAGACGCTGGATTTCGAGATTTATTTAAAAAAATTTGGGAGAAATGGGTGCGCGGTGTGTTTCGTGCTTGGTGTCGATTTGGGCCTGAGGGGTGCGTTGACTCGCGCATCTGCCAAAAAACTTCCTTGGAAGGTTCGCGACTTATGCGACAAACTGCGCCCGCCGTTTTGTATGGAAACAGACACAGTCCGGAATGATGTTGCAACGAAGTCGGAGCGAGTGCCGCGCCAATGGAAGTTGGAAGCACTCGCCATTCTGACGCTGGCTGCCTTAACGGGCTATTTTTTGCGCATCTCGTGGCGGAAATGGCCGGATCCTCTGATCGATGTGGGGCCGCAATGGTATGCCATCTGGCGGACCTCACAGGGCGCGCTGCCGTATCATGACTTTCTCTGGAACTATGGGCCGCTGTCGTTGTGTTTCAACGCCGGCCTGTTCAAGTGCTTCGGGCCGGGGATGATGGTGTTGGTGACGGCGAACCTGGTGATCTATGGGTTGATCCTGTCGCTGGCGTATGCGGCATTCCGGTTGGCGTGGGGACGGTTGGGAGCGTTTGTGGCGGCGGTGGTTTTCATCTCGGTGTTTTCCTTTTCCCACCTGACGTCGGTCGGCAATTATAATTTTGTCACGCCGTACACGCATGAAAGCACGCACGGGATTTTGCTGCTCCTGGCGACGGCATTGATCGCGGTGCGGTGGTCGCGTCAGAAATCGCGGAAGCTGGCTTTTGCGCTGGGTCTTTGCGGGGGCGTGGCGGTGGTGATGAAACCGGAATTCATGCTGGCGGGGG
>JAQGOT010000048.1 GCA_028293465.1 Pedosphaera sp.
AATAAATCCCCGCACAGATGAAAGGCAGGGTGACCGTCAACATGCGCTGTGCCGACGTTATCACCAGCAAATCAAAACCCAGCTCTGGCAACCGCGGCGGAGGATCAAATGGCTTTGTGATTTGCATTCAGGTTGAGTTTGTTCGGATGGGACATGGGCTTTTTCAACAGCCCCATGCCGATCACAAATAAGAATAGCCCAAGAACAGCCGGAGCGAGGTGGATAAAATCGATGTAGCCGATGGCCGGGTGGATTCCGAGCGCCGTCCCGAATCCGACACTTCCCGCGAGAAACAGCACCTGCCAGAGACTCCGGGAAGGCCGGCCGCACCAGACGAGAAACGCCACCATGATCCCGCAGGAACAGACGCCGCCCCCAAATCCTGCCCGATCATGAGCGATCAAGGGTATCAACCGGGGGTTCACAGCATACAAGTCAGCGGGTTTCAGGCCAAGGAACACAAGGTCCTGCGGCACGAACACCTTGGTCATCCCGAACGACATGATTGTGAGTCCGCCGCCGACCATTCCGGCAGCCACCGCCAACAGGCACAAGCGGCCCAAACCATAACGCGTGTTCCAAACTGTGCGCACGGCTGGCGTGAAGAGAGTGCGAGGACTCTTCGGCTGCAGCAAGGTGCCGGAGGTGCGGTACAGGCCGAGTGCGAAACAAGGAAGGAGCAGCAGCGTCGCCATTCCGTGCCAAACATCGAAATAGCCGTAACCCAGATAAGCGAGAAAGCTGCCAAAACCGGTAATCCCGCTGAGCAGAAACAACCACCACGCCCAGGCTTCGCCCTCGCGCAACGGGAATTCGGCCATCCACAGGTACAACGCACCGATGGCAATCAAGGAGCCGCCGAAGGCAACCCGGTCGTGGAACATGAAGTGAACGATCCGGCATTGATCCACGCCACAGAGCTGTTCCGCAGTCATGCCAAGGAATTGAACATCGTGCGGTAGAAAGTGGCCCATGGCCGAAAGAAACAGAGCAAACCCCCCGGAGAGACCGAGGCTTAGACCGGTGAACATTAGCAACGGCCGGCCATCTCCGATCAGTGCGCCGAAATAATTTCGCTGATAGAAGCTCAATTTCAACAACTATTAAGTCATTTTACCAAACAAGCCAGTTTGAAACTCTGGGGTGCCGAGCCCGTTGTTCCTGATCGTAGATCCGACGGGGAGATGACACAGGGCACGGATGACGTGCGAATGACGGTTTTGGCAACTTTTAAAAACTTTCAAAATGTTTTGAATGCGTCGTCCCGCCGTTTATATTTTCCTCAGGATGTCGGGACCAAATCAGGAGCCGGAGCTGCTACAGGTCGATATGGGTGAAGCACCGCGGATCGACGCGGAATCCTTTGCGCTGACCATTACGGTGGATGCGCCGGCGGGTGTCCTCCGTTTTGAATGGGCTCGTACGGGCCAGTCGGAGGTGGTGGCTCGCGGCCGTCTCGTTCCCGCCGATCTTTCATTTTTCCGGTATTTCGTGCTCGACTGGACGCTGGAACACCGGGGGGAAACGCACCGGGATGGCTGCGGCATTTGGCCGGCCTCCATTCGTGCTTTCCTTAATCGCCTGCGCAAGCGGTTCCCGGTGCCGGACGGCGCTGTAAGAATGGGGATTTTGACAGATATCGACCTCGGGATGGCCAAGGCGGGTCGCTGGCTGCCAATCCAACTGCCGCCAGGCGAGGCGGCCTGGAAGTGGCTGAGCCGGGAACTCGTCCACCTGGCCCGCGTGGTGGATCAACTTGCCGAAACTCCCCAGGGCCCGAAGACGGAGGAACCAGGCAGTGAAGCGCTCCACCTCTTCGCTTGTGGTTTGCTGGGGGTCAAACCCTTCCTCCGCCATCCAGCCCAGGTCGCCAATTTCAACGCACCGCCGTTGCTGGATCTGCGGATGACTTTGAATCAGGTCGAAAACTTCGTTGAATTTACCTGGAGCGATGCCCGGACGCGCGAGGTTATCGGCACGGGCCGGGTCCGGTGCACCGGGGCCGACCAGTTGACCTGGGAACTGAGAACCGGGGGCCGGCTGGAACCTGCGGTTTCATCCCATCTTCGCAAGGCGATTCGCTCGCAACTGGATCGATGGCTCGAACGGTTGCCGGTGAATCTCCGGACGTTCAGCGCGGTTTGGGTAAAAAGGAAGCCGGGCAGCGCGACGCAATTGCTTGAGGAAGAGGAACCGCCTTTCGGTCCCACCGAGCCACCGTATCCGTGGATTGAGGACAATTTGGTGGAAATGGCCGAGTCCTTGCGCTTCCAGTTCTCGCCACTGGGACGGGCGGTTGACGAAATCGGGCCGGAACTGGTGTCGGATCTGGAAAAAGTTGAACGCCGTTTCTTGCGCAAGGAACAGAAGCGAATTGAAGAGGAAACACGGCGGCTCGAGAACATGGCGCGGCTGGCCGAGGAACGTCGCCGCCGGGAACAACACGCGGCGGCACAACGAAAGGCGGTGCCAGCCAAGCCCCGCCCCAAGCCCGAGATGGCAAACGCAAAGCCCTTGCCGTCCGGGCGCGGGCCGTTGCCGCCGGTGGAGGTGTGGGTGGAAATGCCGCCGCTCGATTTTCGGGAGGCGCGCACGCCCTTGACCGACTTGCGCGGTTATGCGCTCCGCGAGAACGCCGCGCTCTGGTGGGTTTCCAACCAGTCGGACGATTTGCTCTGCCTGCCGCACTGCCGCATCGAACGGCTGGAATACCAGCTCCGCACGGCGTTGCGCGTGTTGGGGCCGTTGCGCGGTCGCGCGCTGCTGTCCGACGAGGTGGGTTTGGGCAAGACCATCGAAGCCGGCCTGCTGACCAAGGAATTGCTGACGCGGGGCATGGCGAAGCGGTTCCTCGTGCTGACGCTGCCGTCCCTCGTGGATCAGTGGGCGGAGGAATTGAACGACAAGTTCGGCCTGCCCACCGTCACCACCAACCAGCCCGCCGCGCGCGGGGACGCCCAACAGTTCTGGAGCGGGAACGCCGGCTTTGTGGCGAGCCTCCACACGCTCAAGCAGCCCGCGCAAC
>JAQGOT010000067.1 GCA_028293465.1 Pedosphaera sp.
CGGTGGAGGTTTGAATGCCTGCCGTGAAGAAATACTTCATTTCAAAGATTCCCTGCGGCGTCTGCATGTACTTGCCCGAAACGGCGCGGCTGACCGTCGTTTCATGCACCCCAACCACCTCGGCCACTTGGACCATGGTCAGCGGCTTGAGAAAAGCAACTCCCTTTTCCATGAACTCGCGCTGGCGCTTCACGATCTCCATGCCGATGTTCAAAATCGTCTGTTGACGCTGATGGAGGCTCTTGATCAAAAATTTGCCCGCCCGAATCTTCTCCCGGATGTAATTCAACACCTCTGTCGAGTTCCCGGATTGTGCCATCAAATCTTTGTAGGTATTGCTGATCCGCAAATGGGGAATTTGCTCATTATTGGTCGTCACAATGAAATCATCCCCCGCCTTGTGCACGAACACCTCCGGCAAAATGTATTGGTTATTGTCCGAAAGAAAAGCCCTGCCAGGTCGCGGCTCGAGTCGGCCAATCCGACCAATGGCGTCCTGGACGTCCTCTACGGTCAGGCCGATGCCCCGCGCGATTTCCGGGATGCGCCGTTTGCCCAGCGCTTCCATGTAATCCCTGATGATGCGATACTCGACCGAGTCCTGCTCGCCCGCCCGCTCCAGTTGCCGCATGAGGCACTCCTGAAGGTCGCGCGCCCCCACGCCGGGAGGATCGAAAGTCTGAACCACCTGCAATACCGCCTGAATCTTGTCGGCCGGGATGTTCGTGGAAAAGGCCAGTTCATCGATATTGGCCTTCAAATAGCCATGGTCATCGATATTCCCGATGAGCATCTCCGCGATCGGCCGTTGCTCCTCGGTCAAGGTGGATTCCCGAGCCTGCTCCAAAAGCACCTCCTGAAGCGAGGTTCCAGCCACGAGCGAATCAAACATGAACTGCCGCTTTTCTTCGTCCTCGGCCGTTTGCCGCATGGGCATATTGCTCTGGGCAAAATGGTCGCGCCATTCCTGGTCAAGCTGTGAAAGGCGCTCAAACTCCGCCAGAAAATCGTCCCCTGATTCCGCGTTGGGCTTTTCGGTGGCGGGATCGAATGTCACGTCCGACGGCGGTTCAGCCGGATCGACCGCTTCCGGCGAGTCGTCCTCGTCTCCCTTCACCTTCTCGCTCTGTTCGGTGTCCGCTACCGCCACCTCTTCCAGAACGGGATTCTGTTGCAACTCCTGCTCCACCAATGCTTTCAATTCAAGCGTCGGCGCCTGTAACAACGCCAGCGATTGCTGCATCTGCGGCGATAACACCAGCGACTGGGTCAAGCGCTGCGCCAACTGTAAACCTTGTGCCATGCGACGTAATCTTAGAGATCGGCTTTAATAGCTCAAGCAAGAATTTGGTGTGATTTTTGCTTTCAGTTGGAATCGACCTGCCAGATTCCCGCAACCAACCGTCGAAAGGCGACCTTTGCAGCAGCAAATGAGCCATCGAACGCCCGCGGATGTTCCCGCACCAAACCCTTCGCCCTCCGGAAATATATTGCCCCGGCGAACTCCGCCCACTACGGTGATGCTGTGGCCGTTCAACTCACGATTCTTGGCAGCGGCTCCAGCGGTAATTGTGCCTACTTGGAGACGCCCGAATCCCGCATTCTCATCGATGCCGGGTTCAGCCTGCGTCAAATCCGCCAACGCCTGGCCACCATTGGCCGCGCGCCGGAAGGCCTCTCGGGCATCCTCATCACCCACGAGCACACCGACCATATCAACGGACTCACCGCCCTCTGCTCCAAGCTGAAGATTCCCATCTACTGCAACCGTCCCACCAAGGACGGCATCGAATGGCAGCTCAAGTCCCAATTTGATTGTCGAATCTTCGCCACCGGCGGCAGCTTTGAAGTCGGCGACGTCGTCGTTGACACCTTCAGCATCCCGCACGACGCCTCGGATCCCGTCGGTTTTCTCCTGCACACGCCGGGCGGCAACATCGGCTTTCTGACTGATCTGGGCCATGCCACCAAGCTGGCGTTGGAACGCGTTCGCGCCGCCAACATCCTCGTCTTGGAGGCCAACCACGACCTGAAACTCTTGCAGGATTCCAGCCGCCCTTGGAGTCTCAAGCAACGCATCGCCGGCCGCCACGGTCATCTCTCCAACACCGATGCCGCCGATGCCGCGCAGGAAATCATGTCCGCCGAATTGCGTCACCTCTATCTGGGCCATCTCAGCCGCGAATGCAACCGCCCCGAACTCGCCCGCGATGTGGTCGTTGAGCGAATGGCAAAAATCGGCGCCACCCACGTCACCGTGGAACTCACTTCCCAGGCCGTCCCCTGCCCTACGCTGCACCTTGAGCATCAGCCCCGGTATCATCAAAAAACCCTGTTATAAACCTTGCGGATCGCTTCCCGAAATTTCTTGAGCGCCCCGCGAAACTCCTCCGGCGTCCCGAAACCACACCGTACCGCCACGCGATAAAACGCGGCGTCATCATCCGGCAACACCGTTTCACCCTCGAAACTCCACCGCCTCAAAATCCCCTCCACCCGCCGTAACTGCCGGTAATTCTCGATCAACGAATGCGCATCCTTCCGCGCCAACACCCCCGTGTCGCGCGCCCTGATCAAGGCGCGTAACGTGTTCGCCTCGTGCCAGCCATTGGCGAGCGAGAGCGTTTGCGCGATGAACTCCGCGTCCATCAAGCCGCCGCTGCCGGTCTTGATCGCCAGCGCATCTTTTCCCGCCGGGGTCCGTTCCTTTTCGATCCGCTGCCGCATCTGTTGGATTCTCGTTTTCCAATCCGGCGCATACGCGGCCAAACCGCTCGTGATCACGCCCGCCGATCCCTTCTTTTGTGAACCGGTTTTCGCCGGGCCGTTCGCACCCGCACGAGAGCTGAAATTTCTGCTCAAATTTTCCGCTCGGAAATCCGTCAAGCTCGCCGCCATCGACTGGAAATGCTCGCCGATCTCCATGTTCCCGGCCACCGGGCGGGTCCGTGAAATCGATTGGATCTCCCACAACTGCGCGCGGTGCCGATAGTAATTTTCATACGCCTCCAGCGTGTTCACCAACAACCCTTTCTCGCCGTCGGGTCGCAAGCGTGCATCGGTGACGAACGCCACTCCCAGTTCCGTATGACTCGACAGCATCTCCATCACCTCCACCGCGAGCCACTGCAGCTTCGGCAAATCCTTCGCCTTCGCTTCCGTCACAAAAATGATGTCCAGATCGGAACCGTAATTGATCTCCCCGCCGCCCAGCTTGCCCAACCCGAGGATCACCAGCGGCGAGCTCTTGATTTTATGGCTTCGCAGCACCATCTCCAGCGCATACTGCAAGCAAGCATCCGCCAGCGCGGAAAGCTCCACCAGGTTCTGCTCGAAATCCGCCACGCCCAAAATGTCGCGCAACCCGATGCGCATCAACTCCGCCTGGTGATACCGCCGCAACCACAGCCGTTGGTCAGGATCATTCCTGCCGTGCCGCAAATCCTCCAAGGTTTCCTCGGCCGTCTTCCGCTGACGCAGGCGTCCGCTCAGGACCAGTTCATCGACCAGGTCGGGCGAACGGATCGACGTCTCCGCCAGGAATTCCGAGCGATCGAACAGCAGCAGCAACAATTCGAACAACGAAGGATTGCTCGCCCAAGTTTCGAATAACATCGCCCGCGTCCCATAGGCGGTGATGAAGCTGTCCAACCGCGTCAGCACCCGGTCGGGATCGGAAAGCACCGGCGCTTTGGGATCGGAGCTGCGGGCTGGGCCGCCCTGCTGGGGGCATTTCGCGAAAAACCTTGGCAGTAATTGCAACGCCAGGTCCACCGTACGATTGCTGATGTGCCCGTAACCCGGGCCATGCGCGAATTCCTTCAACATCCGCAGCGCCTGATCCACCTGTTTGAAGGAATGTTGTTCCAGAATCTTTTTCCACTCCGTTTCCGCCCCGTCGAAATCTCGCGGCAACGTGGATTGCGGTTCCGCTCCTTCAGCTCGCAACAGGCGGTCATACACCCGGCGCACATTCCGCGTCTGTCCAGCCCGCCCCGCCTCGAAAGCTTTCGCATTCGCAAATCCCATCAACGCCGCCAGCCGTTCCTGTGCGCTTCGGGAGACGGGAATGGTGTGCGTCTGCTGATTGTCCTCCATCTGCAGGCGATGCTCCACCTTCCGCAAAAACTCGTAAGCTTCCGTCAGCAACTGGGCTTCCTTGCCGGCCAGCAAATCATATTGCACCAGCTTTTCCAACGCCGGCAAGGTCTGCGCTCCCTGTAGAAACGGCAGCCGGCCCGCATTCAGCAACTGCAGCGTTTGCGCCACAAATTCTATTTCACGTATGCCACCCCGCCCGAGCTTCACGTTGCGGTCCAACTCGCCCGCCTTCACGACTTCGCTCTCAATGCGATCTTTCATCGCCGCTACTTCGCGCATGACTCCCTCGCCCAGCGACCGCGGATACCGGAACGGTTGGACCATCTCCAAAAACTCCGCTCCCAACGCCTGGTCACCCGCCGTGCATCGCGCTTTGATCAACATCATCCGCTCCCAGGTCTGGCCCCATTGCGCATAATAATTCTCGTAGCTCGCCAGCGATCTCACCAGCGGCCCGGCATCTCCCTCCGGCCGCAACCGCAGATCAATGCGATACAGCGCGCCCCCCTCCGCCATCTGGCTCACCTCCGCGATGAACATTTCCGCCAGTCGAATGAAGAACTGATGGTTGGAAACCGCCGTGGCCGGCGCCTTCCCCTTCCCCGGCGGCGTTTTGAAAACTTGTCCCTCCTCCGTATAGACGAAAAGCACATCGACATCGGAACTGTAATTCAGCTCCTGGCCGCCCAGTTTCCCCATGCCGAGCACCGCAATACTGGTCCGCCCCCAGCGCCCCTCCGCATCCTGGTGATACGGCTGCCCCAACCGCCTGGCGAGTTGCTTTTGGCAGAGCTGCAACACCGCGCTCAAGCAGACGTCCGCCACATCGGAAATTTCCCGGATGATCTCCGTGACCCCTCCCAGGTGCGCCAGATCACGCGCCGCAATGCGCAACATCTCTCGCTGTTTGAAATCGCGTAACTGCGTAAACCCGGCCGCGTAATCCCCGGATTCTAGCAGGGGCGTCAGCCATTCATTCACCTCCCGGCGCAGTCCTTGTTCGCGGCGTGGATGTTGCAACAACTCCGGCGTGAGTAACGCCAGCAGCTCCGGTCGCAAAATCAAAACGTTGGTCAATGCTTGTGACCCGCTGAAGAGCGCGCAAATGATTCGCGCCTGCTCAGCCGATGCCGCCTCGAGCCCCGGGGCGGCACTGGTCGCCGCCAGCAATTCCAGGTGATGCCGAGCCCGTTGCGGGTCGGCGCTCTCCTTCAGAGCCTTGGTCCAAACCGGATTCTTCATTTGCAGAAAACCAAAATTAAAGTCGAATCGTCTCCAGGGCAACCTGCACCCGTGGCGCTTTCGGCCTTCCATTGGCGCTCTTCAATGGCGTGAACAGGCCCCGCCAAAAGCCGACACCATATAGAACATGCGTTAACACAATCAGCGGAATGGTGCACATCGCCGGCACCAGTCCGCCGCTCGCCGCCAGCACCACGGCTTGCACCACCACGGCCACCGCGTAAAAAGCCAGCGGCACAAGCCCCAACTTTCCGAGGAATGGCACGGCCAGCAGATAAACGCAAAACAGCGGCGGCACAAAGTTCGGCGCGGACCCCGGCGTGGGATGCAACCGAAATTGCTCCGCGCGCCCCCGTCCATAATTAAGCAGCATCTTCGCGAATGCTTTCAAACTGCTCCGCGGACGCCGATGCACAATCAACTGCGGATCATACAACAACTTGCCCCCTCGCTTTTGCATCTCGTCCATCAACGCGTTTTCTTCGTTCGGATACAGCGCTTCATCGAATCCCCCCAATTCGAGCAACGTCGCCTTGCGAGCCATCAGATTGCACAGGATCAACTCTTTCTCACCCGTCTCGCGCAGCTTCCCCACCGCCGCATATCGGGCGTGACTCGAAAAGAACGCCAGCCGACTCGCGTGCACCAGCGCGAAGACCTGTTCCAAAAACGGTGCCTCCGGCGGACACAGATTGGGACCGCCCAGCATCTGCACCTTGCCATCGCTGAAAGCCCCGACCGCCCGGCGCAGGTTACCCGCCGGCGGCACCGAATCGTCATCGAGAAAATAAATCAACTCACCCCGCGCCGCCCGGATCGCCTCATTTCGCTGAACCGAAGGCTGCTTGCCCCTGGCCACGATGATCTCTAACCGCTCCTTGGGATAATCTAGTGCGCGACTGGCCGTAACCGCCGCGACTTCCGCCTGGTTGGGGCGGGCGGCAATCAAGACGGAGACGCTCGGTAACGTTTGGCTCACAGCCAGTAAGGTAAAGTTCACCGGCCAAAGTTCAAAGTTCAAAGTTCAAAGTTCAAAGTTCAAAGTTCAAGCCCCCGGTTCCGGGGGAAAATACCATTCATCTTGATGCTCCTTTGAAAGGAAGTACCGCACATCCATTTCCGCCGCCAGGGCGGGAGTATCATTCTCCATCTTTGAAATATGCTCGTCGTACCCTCGCTTCATGGCGTAAATCACCTTCACCACCTCCCACGCCTGATCCGTTCCCGCCACTTCGGCAATCCGGGACGTCACGTAGTTTTCCAGGCCTTCCAAGTAACCGTATTGAAAATGCCGGAACCGGCGCAACTGCTTCACCGCAGATTTGAGAGCATCCAGCCTGCATTCGATCCTCGACAGATACTTGGACTTGTTTTTTGCCATCTATAATATTTCTCCTGATCAGTTAATTCGTTGGAGCTTGAGCCCCGGAGATCCCCCACAAGTCCCATCCTTCCCATTCCTCCCATTAATCTCATTTTTGACGCCCCGCCTTGGCCTGCGTCTCCTTTTTCCGTCCCCGCCCTCACAACTTGGATTAGCTTGGATTTGCCTTGATTGGCCTGAATTCGACACTTGGCCGCGCGCCAGCATCCTGGATTCACCGCGATCCCGAATCGCCCACCGTCAAACTTGGGTCATTGGACATTGGTTATTATTTGGGCCTTAGTCATTCGTCATTGACCAGTTCCCCTTGGTTGCTCCCCACCCCCCTTTTCTTCTTTCGCGGCTAAAAACCCCCTCCCTCCTTCGCGGTCTCCGCGACTTGGCGCAGCGTCCCATTCCCGACTCGAAACGGCACTATCCTGGAAATTTTTCACGATGCTCGAACAAACGAGAGTTTTCAAACCGCGTGAGTTCTTGTAACCTTCCTGGATATGGCAAGCCGCAACCCCGACTGTTCAGGGTCTGTAGAAGAGCATTGCGTTTCTCGTATTGGTTGGGTGAACGTGGTGCTGGCGGCCGTCTTAATGTTAGCCACGTTGCCGGGTCGGACTCAAGGTTTGGGGCTGATCACCGAACCGCTCCTGAAAGATCTGAACCTCGACCGCACCGCTTATGCCCACATTAATCTTTGGGCCACTCTCTTGGGGGCTGTCTTCTGTTTTCCAACGGGCTACCTGACTGACCGTTTTGGTCTGCGCTGGGTGGCCGGTGTGTTCACGCTTTTGCTGGGGTTGACGGTCTGGGTGATGAGCGTCATCACTGGCAGTTTCGTTGCTTTATTTGTGCTGATCACGCTTACCCGCGCCTTGGGCCAGAGCGCGCTTTCCGTTGTTAGCATCACCGCCGTTGGCAAGTCAGTCGGTAAAAAGCCGGGACTTGCCATGGGCATCTACTCGGTTCTCCTGAGCATCTTCTTTGTCATCGCATTCGGCGTGGTCGGACATTCCGTCCAACAACAAGGTTGGCGCGCGGCCTGGCACCAAATTGCCGCCGCCCTGATTTTCGTGATCACGCCCTTGGTCCTGATCTTCTTGCGCGATCAAGTCGGCTTGAAAGGATCGAAGCCCGTTGATCCATCGCCCGGCATCATCACATATTCCGATAGCCTGAGTCTGCCTCAAGCCCTGCGCACTTCCGCTTTCTGGGTTTTTGGCGTTGGGATCGCCCTTTTCGGTCTCGTCTCATCAGGTCTGGGTCTTTTCCAACAAGCCGTGCTTGCGGAACACGGATTTGACCAGAAAACCTACATTGATTTTCTCGTGGTGACCACCCTGGTCGCTCTTCTGGGACAACTGTTGTGTGGCTGGCTCACGTTGCGTCTGCCGTTACGTCGGCTCGTGGGTGTGGGCCTCTTTCTTTACGCCGTTGCCCTCGCTTTCCTGCCTTTCATTCGCACCAAGCCTCAGCTGTGGCTCTTCGCGCTCGTGATCGGCGCTGCCGGCGGGTTCATCACAGTGATGTTCTTTGCGGTTTGGGGCCATGCCTTCGGCCGCGCGCACTTGGGCCGCATTCAAGGCGTGGCCCAGCTCCTGACCGTCCTGACTTCGGCCACCGGCCCGTTGCTCTTTGCCGAGTGCGCCAAACACACCGGCTCCTACACGCCGCTGCTGCTAGGCTTGGCCCCCGCCGTGCTCCTTCTCGGCCTTGCCGCTTGGAGAGTATCCATGCCCAAGCTTTCATCCGCGCCGGAAATGCCCGTCCTGCCCGAACCGGTCGCAGGTTAAGGACGAATCGCGCGGGGTTCGACCGGCTTTACCGCCACTTTCAGTAACGCCGAAAACAAACCCGCTGGCGCTTCGCTCCTGGCAGGTAGGACTACCTCCGACCGTGGATTGAGCGGCGGTCCGATATACCCCCACCCGCTGAACTGCTTGGATAATTGCGGGCAACCCTCTTGTGAGGGTGTGCTACTCGTTGGGCCAGCCTCGCAGGGGGCTGGCCTTTTCTCTCGTCAGCTTCAGGTTCCCACCGTAGGACAAACTGCCGCCAAACTTTTCGTATCCGCCGATACCCAACCCACCGTGGCCGCGGTACTCTGGCGCCCATGAAAGTGCTGATTCAACACTCTGAAAAAATGAGTTATCTCGCAGGCAACGGCCGCTGGGTGGCCTCCGAGGATGAGGCCGACGACTTCTTTACCCTCCGTGAGGCGCACATCATCGCAGAGTCTGAAAAAATTAAGAACTTTCGAATCGTGATTTATACCCCCAGGCAGGAATCTCAACCTTAAGCGCTGCCATCGAACCACCGCGGCTTGCTATCGCCACAATTCCGGTGAACTCACCAGTTTCTCCAACAGCCGCTTGTCCGCCGCGGGGAAGGCATAGGCATCAAGTTGCCCCTTGCCGACCCAAACGAAATCCTGGCAGCCCAACGCGCGCGGCTCATGACGCTGCCACACGCACTTGAAAAACTGCAGGTGAACGGCTTTCTCGGGATACTCGTGCGTGATGCTCTCGATCAACTCTTTGACCTCCACCTCAATCCCCAGCTCCTCCCGCAACTCCCGCTTCAGGCAATCTTCAAAAGATTCGTTGAGATGCCGCTTGCCTCCCGGAAATTCCCACAGGCCACCCAGATGATCCTGCGGCCGTCTTTGAGTGAGGAGCAGCAGCCCGTTGCGAAATACCAACCCGGCGGAAACTTCAATCAGCCTGCCAAGCCCGCCTTCCGGATCGCGCATGGGCTCTGGCTTGTAGGCGTCAGGGCTGTCAGCATTCGTCATGCGAACTCCGTGCTCGGTCAGCGTCCGATGCTCTTGTAAATGAAACCCAGCTCCTCCATCTCCCGCACATCGAATAAATTGCGCCCGTCAAACAGGATGGGATGCGTCAGGGTTTTCCGCACGCGTTCCAGGTCCAGATTCTTGAACTGCGGCCACTCGGTCGCGATGACCATTGCATCACAACCCTCCGCCACTTCGTTCATGTCCTCGACATAAGTGACGTTCTTGAGCACGGCTTTGGCCTTCTCCATGGCCTTCGGATCATGGACTCGCAGGACTGCCCCTTCTTTTTGCAAACGCTGGCACAACTCAATGGCCGGTGACAATCGGATGTCATCCGTGTTTTGTTTGAAGGCCAGCCCCAACACACCGATGCGCTTGTCTTTCAGCACCCAGAGCGTCTCGACGATCTTTTTGAAAAACCGCGTCATCTGCTCCGCATTGATCCGCTGCACTTCCTTCAGCAGGCCGAAATCGTAACCAAGTTGCTCCGAAATTTTGATGAACGCGCTGAGATCCTTCGGGAAACAGCTTCCGCCAAATCCCAGCGAAGCATCCAAAAACCGCCGGCCGATCCGCGCATCCATGCCCATGCCATTCGCCACCTCCTGCACGTTGGCGCCCGTCGCCTCGCAAATCACCGAGATGGCATTGATATAGGAAATCTTCAGCGCCAGAAAAGAATTCGCCGCGTGCTTGATCAATTCCGCCGAATTGATGTCGGTGATGATGATGGGCGCGTTAAATGGCGCATAAATCTCCTTCATCGCCTGCACCGGCCGTTGCGTCTTAACCCCCACCACGATCCGGTCCGGGTGCATCAGGTCATCCACGGCGAACCCTTCGCGCAGGAACTCCGGGTTGCTGGCCACGTCAAACTCCACCTTCGCTTTGCAATAGCGCTTGATCGTTTCCGACACTTTGTCCCCGGTCTTCACCGGCACCGTGCTTTTATCCACGATGATCTTGTAACTGGTCATCGCGGCCGCGATGTCCCGGGCCACGCCCTCGATGAAACTTAGGTCCACCGAACCGTCCTCTTGCGGCGGTGTCGGCACCGCAATGAAAATCACATCGGATTTTTCGACCCCTTCCTTGGTCGAAGCTGTAAAAGTCAGCCGGCCCGCCGCCACATTTTTTTTCACCAACTCATCCAGCCCCGGCTCGTAAATGGGCATTCCCCCCGCCTGCAAAAGCTTCACCTTAGCCTCGTCGCGATCCACGCACACCACCTGGTGCCCGACTTCTGCGAAGCACGTGCCCGTTACTAAGCCGACATAGCCTGTTCCAATGATGGTTAATTTCATGCAGATGAATTTTTGGCGGAACGGGTTTTAACAAAAACCTCCGTTCCTTATGTTCAAAACGGAATTTTAACCATCACGCAGCCTTACGGCTTGTTGGTGATGGTCGGAGGAATTCCCGTGGCGGCTTTCGGGGCGGCCGGCGCCGAAGTGCCAATGGGAGCCGGCACGACCGGCGTCACCGTGGGCGCTGCAATGGGTGCGGGTGCTGGCTTTGGCTTCAAATTGGGATACTTGGCCAGCAACTCAGCCGCCTGAATTTCAGCCTCCGCAGTCCACGAATCATTGTTCCGACCCTTGGTCAAATCCTCGTAGAGTTTCAAAGCCTGTTCCGGCTTGCCTTGAACCAGGTACAACCGTGCCAACGCGGACTTCGCCTGCGGTATCGCCGCGTTCTGCGGGTAACGATCCGTGAATTCCTTGTACTTCGCCGCCGCATCTGCTGACTTCCCCTGTGCCTCCAGGCTGGCTGCGACTCCTAATTGCGCCTGGATCGTCCATGGGCTCTCGGGATATTGCTGCAGAAACTTCTGAAATTCATCCCCCGCCTCCTTGTACTTCCCCGCATCAAACAAAACTCCGGCCCCCATCAGCAAAGCGCGCCCGCCCGCACTGGTGCCGGCATACTCACTCGCCACCTTCGCATAGGCGTCCGCCGGGACCGGGGTCGCCGGGGTGCCCGCCGCGTGGGCTGGCGGCCTCAGGTTGGCCAACGCCTCGTTGGCCTGGGTTTCGTGACGGTTATTGTTCCAGACATAAAGCCCAATGCCTAAGCCCACCACCGCCACCGCCACCGTGAGGG
This sequence comes from Pedosphaera sp., assembly GCA_028293465.1. GTDB lineage: Bacteria > Verrucomicrobiota > Verrucomicrobiia > Limisphaerales > Pedosphaeraceae > JAQGOT01. Next base: position 11,619 of record JAQGOT010000067.1, read on the forward strand.
TGATCAGTTTGGTCCGGTTCGTGTGCGCCCAGGTTACTAAACGATAAACGTCTGCCGACTGTGTTACATCAGATTCCATACTTAGGGTGTGAAATCTTCCGGTCAGCCACCAAAAACGCAAGCCTGAAATA
>JAQGOT010000088.1 GCA_028293465.1 Pedosphaera sp.
CCTGGCGGAGATGTGCCAGCTCATTTTGCGGGACGAAGCCGGCCACGTCGCCTTCCATCGCGAACGCATCGCCGACGCCAACCGCTCGATGCATGGATTTCGCGGCACCTTTTGGCGGACGCAATTCTGGTTGCTCGGGCATGCCGCGGCGACCATGCTTTGGCTGAATCGCGGCCCTTGCCTGACCGCCATCGGCGGCTCACGCTCTGAATATTTCCGTGACGTGCGACGCCAGTTGGGACGATTCCTCGTATCGCTTCGCCGGCCGGACGAATCGTTGAAGGAACGATTCTACCCAGCGCCCCGCACCACCGCGGCTCGCGTCCCGGTTGCCACGGTAATGTCCGGAATAAACGCTTCTTAACCACCAAAAACAATCAGAAGTATGACCACTCCAAATAATAAATCACTTCCGAGATGGGTTCCTCCCGCGCTCGCCACGGCCATTGGCCGCTTACCCGCCTTCCTCGGCATTTCCAGCAGAATGGGAATGCGAAAAGTGGCTTCGCTCCAAGCCGAAAATGAGGTAAAGTAGCAGAGGGGGACGGGAAAGAAAGGGAGATCATGAAGGAGACTAAACGTTGGATAACGGTGGCGCTTTATGCCATGGCGATGGCGTGGGTGGAATCGGCGGTGGTTTTTTATCTGCGCACCATGTCAAATCGCATCGAGCCCTATCAAGCCAACCCATTACCGCCCGTGGCGGGATTGGCGTCAACCGAACTCGTGCGCGAAGCGGCGACCCTCATCATGCTCTGGACGGTGGGCATGCTGGCCGGCAAAACGTGGCGCAGCCGCTGGGGTTACGCCGCCATTGCATTCGGGGTGTGGGACATTTTCTATTACGTGTTCCTCAAGGTGATCACCGGCTGGCCCCACTCGCTGACGGATTGGGACATCCTGTTTCTGCTGCCGCTTCCCTGGTGGGGGCCGGTGCTCTCGCCCATGCTCATCGCCCTGATGATGATCATCTGGGGCACGCTCGCCAGCCAGGGCGAACCGTTCACGCGCTCTTTCCGCTCGGAATGGAAGGCCTGGGTGTTGAACTTTATGGGTATCCTGCTCGCCCTGTATGTGTTCATGGAGGACGCCCTGCGCGCGCTCCACGGCGGCGGCGATGCGGTGCGTGCGGTGTTGCCCACCCGGTTCGACTGGCCGCTGTTCATCATCGCCCTCGGGCTGATGGCGGCGCCCATCGTCCACACCGGCAAACAAATCCGGTCCCGATCCCGGCGGTCGGTCGAATTGGAAGCCCACCCCACCGCCTGAACTCCCCATGGAATCTCATTCCACCACGATGGATGTCCGGCAAATCAGCGCGCTCCTCCGCGGCCAACCAGAAATGATCAGCGGCTGGGTCCGGCGCTGGAGTGTGAATCGCATGCTGCTTTACATCGCGGTCATTTTCGTCGGGGCGGGATGTTTTGGTGCGGCCATGGGCTGCTGGCGGGCTCCGCAGCAAGGGCTTTATGACGCGATCAAGTTTCCCCTGGTGATCCTGCTCACCACCCTGGGCAATGCGCTGCTCAACGGCATGCTCGCGTCGTTGCTCGGCCTGAATCTCGGCTTCCGCCAATCATTGTTGCTCATTTTTATGAGCTTCACCATCGCCGCCGCCATCCTGGGCTCATTCAGTCCGCTCCTGTTTTTTCTGGTCTGGAACACCCCGGCGGCTTCCTCCACGGTTGGTAGCGTTTCGGCTGCATACAGCTTCATGCAACTCGCGGTCGTCGGCTTTATCGCCTTCGCCGGCGTGGCGGCCAATGTGCGATTGTTTCCGGTGCTGCGCGCACTCAGCGGCAGTTCTTCGGTCGCGCTTAAAGTCTTGTTCGCCTGGCTTGCCGTCAATTTACTGCTCGGCAGTCAGCTTTGTTGGAACCTTCGTCCTTTTATCGGCAACCCTGACATCCCGGTGGAATTCGTGACTCCTCATGCCTTTGAAGGCAATTTTTTTGAAGCCGTGTTCAAGGCAGCCCGCCATTTGCTATTTTCGTAACGAGACCAAAACCCCAATCAACCATCAAATGAACGACTCAAACGATCCAAAGCCAACGCCCTCCTCAAAACATCCGGCCTTCTTCGAACGCACCACCGAGACCAACCCGCCGCCCCCAATTATTTCCCACACTGATCCCAACCGCCCGCTCGGCACAGACCCGGAGGAGCACGCCCCGATCCGCGGCATCGTGGCCGCCGCCGAGGCGATCTTGCGGCAACCCCGTCGCGTGGTCTTCCAACTTCGCCAGCAGCGGCAAGGCCGTCTGATTCTCGCGCTCGTGGTGGTGGCACTGATCTGCAGCGTGGTGTACGGCCTTGTGGTCGGCACCTTTTCCGGCGGTGGACAATACTGGGCCGCTCCCATCAAAGTCGCTGTCGGCCTGCTTGTTTCCGCGCTCATTTGCCTGCCGAGCTTATACATTTTTTCGTGCCTCAGCGGATCGCAGGCGCGCCTGGTGGAGGTGTTTGGCCTCGTGACCGGATTGCTCGCGCTCACCACCGTTTTGCTCATCGGGTTTGCGCCGGTCGCGTGGGTGTTTTCGCAATCGACCCAGTCGGTCGTGATCATGGGTTCGCTGCATCTCGCCTTTTGGGTGGTGGCAAGCTGTTTCGGTCTTCGCTTCCTGCACACCGGCTTCGGCCAGATGCGCAACACCCGGTCGGAAGCGGGCGGCGCCTTTCAGGTGTGGGTCGTGATCTTCCTGTTGGTCGCCTTGCAGATGACCACCGCCCTGCGGCCGATCGTGGGCACGGCGGACCGTTTCCTGCCGGCGGCCACGGAAAAGAAGTTTTTCCTGACTTATTGGGTGGACTGCTTCAAAGGCGAGTCATCGGGACAAACCGGAACCCCCTCCCGTTGAGTGAGCATCAACAACACAACGGGCAGTTGGCCGCAGCATTCACCCCACGGCAGGAGCCGCTCTGAGAATGTAAAATACCTTGGTGACCGAACAATTGTTGGATGCAGCAGCAGGATGTATTATGAATAATCTAAAATCGATTTTTCGCCAAGCGCCAGTCTCCACGCTGCTGGCGTTGTTCTTCGCCACCGTGGCCGGGGCAACCCTCCTTGCGTTGCGGGTTTTGTACACGGGCAACTGGACCTACACCTCGCTGATCTGGAATCTATTCCTGGCGTGGTTGCCGCTCGTGTTTGCGCTGGACGCCTGCCATCAATACCGGGTGGCCGCGCGGAGGAACTGGCGGGTTTACCTCTCGTCCGCGCTTTGGCTGCTGTTCTTCCCCAACGCTCCTTATATCTTCACCGATTTGATTCACGTTAAACACTGGTGGCCGTTGGGCCACTACTGGATGGACCTGAGCCTGGTTCTGGTGTTTGCCCTCACCGGTTTTCTCCTGGGCTTCATCTCACTTTATCTGATGCAATCAGTGGTCGCCAATCGATTTGGGAAAGCGGCGAGTTGGCTGTTCATTCTCGTGGTCGCCGCCCTGAGCGGGTTTGGGGTTTACCTCGGCCGCATCCAACGCTGGAACAGTTGGGACATCGTGGTTCACCCTGTGGCCCTCGCCCGCGCCATCGTTCATTGGGCGATGCATCCCTTGGCCAATCCCGCCATCGCATTTGGATTTCCCGCGCTGTTTGCCACGTTTCTGTTTCTCGGTTACCTGATGCTCTACGCCCTGACACACCTGCAACCGCGGCCGGACGATCAGAGCGCGGCTTGATCCGTGGGGAAACCTTCAACCCGTGCGCTGCCCAAACAAATTTGTAGCCGGCTCGGCCGCGCTGGCGCTCGCAGCCGTCATCTGGATATCCTGTCTGCACTTTTTCTTCGCCAATGGGCTTGTGGCCTTCCGCCAAGGCAATGGGCTTTCGCGCAAAGCGCAACAACTGGCGGCGCGACACCTCGGATTGTGGACGAATCCCAACCAGCGCCAGCAGGAGGTCGACCGCATGCGAGCCCGCAACCCGGAGTGGGATTTGATGGCCGGCAGCTTTCTCGTGTGGTCTCTGGCGGAGATGGGCCTGCGCAATCCTTCCGCCAAGGCAGCGTACCTTAAGACGATGGACCAGATCATCGAAGAGACCCTGCACCTGGAAAGAGAGCACGGGATTTACTATTTTCTCATGCCGGTCGCCAAGGATCGGCCGTACGTGATGCAGCCGGCGCGGAACCAATTTCTTGATGGCGAGAGCGCCCTGATGCTGGCGTCCCGCCGGTCGCTGGAGGAAAAGCCGGGCTACCAACCCTTGCTCCGGGAGCGCATCGACCTGATGCTCGCCCGCATGCAACTCAGCCCGGTGCTCTCCGCGGAAAGCTATCCGGATACCTGCTGGACTTTCGACAATTTAATTTCGCTCTGCGCCGTGCGGCTGGCCGACGGCCTGGACGGCACAGACCACTCCCGGTTCCTGCACCAGTGGTTGACCATGGCCAAGCTAAAGCTGATGGATCAACGAACCGGCCTGTTGCTCACAAGTTACACCACCGCCGGACGTCCCTTGAAAGGCCCGGAAGGCTCCTCCGTCTGGATGGTGGCGCATTGCCTGCGGTTGTTGGATGAGGATTTCGCGCGCGACCAATATCAGCGCGCCCGGAAGGAATTCGGCCGCACCCTGGCTGGTTTTGCCTGGTCGCGCAAGTGCCCGGGTTCCGGTCAGGGGCCGTTGAACAAGGATGCCAACCCGACGATTCCGTTCCTGGAGATCAGCGCCGGCGCCAGCGGCATGGCCTTCATCGGCGCAAGCTCATTCGGGGATGCCGGCTATCTCACCGCCTTGGCGGCCACGCTCGATTTTTCCGCCTTCCCTTCCTTGAAGGAAGGCCGCTTGAAATACTGCGCCAGCAACCAGGTGGGCGACGCCGTGCTGCTCTATGCGACGGTGCTGGGCCCGCTTTGGGAAAAGACGAAAGACCAGCGGCGTGCTTCTGACGCGAACAAATAGCTGGCATAACAACCGGGGAATCAAAAGGCAATATGACGCGTTTCATCAAAAAACTTATAGCCGGGCTATGTGCCTTGGCGCTGGCAACCGCCATCTGGATTCCCTGCCTCCACTTTTTCTTTATCAAAAGCGTGGCCGCCTTCCGCCCGACCGAAGGCCTCTCACCCAAAGCGCGGCAACTGGCCGCGCGCCATCTCCAGTTGTGGACCGATCCGGAGCTGCGCCAGCGGGAACTTGGCCGGATGCGCGCCAGCAACGCGGAATGGGATTTCATGGGCCGCACTTTCCTGGTGTGGTCGCTCGCGGAAATGAGCGTGCGCAACCCCGGCGCGAGGGCCGAGTATCTCAAGACGATGGACCGGATCATCGAGGAAACGTTGCACCTGGAAAAGGAACACGGGATGTATTTCTTTCTCATGCCTTACGCCCGAGCCAGGCCATACATAATGCAGCCGGCGCGAAGCCATTTCCTCGACAGCGAAATTGCCCTGATGCTCGCGGTGCGGCGCATGGTGGAGGAGAAGCCGGAGTACCAACCGCTCCTGCACGAACGGATCGAGGCCATGTTGGCGCGGATGCAGCAAGGCCCGGTGTTGTCCGCGGAAAGCTACCCGAACGTATGTTGGATGTTCGACAACGCAGTTTCCTTGGCGGCGAGCAAACTGGCCGATTACCTTGATGGCAGCGATCATGCCGCGTTTCTACGCCAGTGGCTGGAACGGGCGAAGCAAAAACTGGTGGATCCGAAAACCGGCCTGCTGGTCTCCAGCTTCACGGTGGATGGACAACCGCTGGACGGGCCGGAAGGTTCGTCCATCTGGCTGGTGACACACTGTCTCAGGCTGGTGGATGAGGACTTTGCGCAGGACCAGTATCGCCGCGCCCGGAAGGAATTGGGCCGAAGCCTCGCCGGCTTCGCGTGGTCGCGTGAATGGCCAGCTTCCTGGAACGGACCCATGGACATCGATTCAGGGCCGGTCATCCCCGTGCTTGAGATCAGCGCTGGCGCCAGCGGCATGGCCTTCATCGGTGCAAGCTCATTCGGGGATGCCGGTTATCTCACCGCCCTGGCGGCAACACTCGATTTTTCCGCCTTCCCTTCCTTGAAGCAAGGCCGCTTGAAATACTGTGCCAGCAACCAGGTGGGCGACGCCGCGCTGCTTTATGCGACGGTGCTGGGCCCGCTCTGGGAAAAGGCCAAACACGGAAATAAACATGACAAATAAATCGATAAAACCACCAAGCGCTGCCCGAAGCAGTGGCTGGATTTCACCCCATTCCTTCCTGTCGGTTGCCGTGACACTCAGCGTGTTTTTCATGTTGGTCCATCTGGTGGGCTTTCGGGAACACACTGCGTTCCTGAGCGGAACCACCGGCGCGGTGGGTGTGGGGACGAGATTGTCCACGTTCTACGGCGTCATCTATATCCTGCTTTATCTGGGATGCGTGGTAATCGCGCCGATCCTTGTCCTTGCCGCCGGCATGCTTGCGTTCTGGCAAAAATTTCTCTCCCCTGATAAACACTTGCCATGAACCGGGAAATCACTTTACGGCGGCGCATCCAGTTCCTGACCTGGTGCTTTATTGTGGGGCGGGTCGTCAGCGGTGCCACGGCGATTCCGCTGGAATGGGAACTCAACCTCTTCGCCCGGGCGCTGGGAGTTGCAGACGGCTCCGGCGCGCAAGCCGCATCCGGGCTGGCCGGTTGGATTCTCAGAGTGCGGGATGGGTTACACGCCACCAACGCCAGCTACCCGTTCATGGCCTACGGCACCGATTGGCTGGCGTTTGGACATTTCGCGATTGCCGTGGCGTTCGTCGGAGCCTTGCGCGATCCGGTCCGCAACGTCTGGCTGTTCACCTTCGGGATGATCGCCTGCGTGCTGATCGTGCCCTACGCCTTCTGTTTGGGCGGATTGCGCGGCATCCCCATTTACTGGCGGCTGATAGATTGTTCCTTCGGGATTTTCGGCATCCTCCCGGCATGGTATTGCCGAAGAAGCGTCAGGGAAATTGAAGCCTTGAGGGCCGCAACTGGCTAAACGGGTGGCCCCTCGCGCGCCTGCTTCCCCGCCAAGGCGGGACTG
>JAQGOT010000175.1 GCA_028293465.1 Pedosphaera sp.
GCCAGTTGCTCGACTGGATCGGCCATCATGGCGATATCGCCCATTGGGGATTGGATTTCGACCGGAATGGTCCTTCGGAAATCGAAGGGCATGGAGACTTCCCCGCGGACGACGAGGTTTGGAACACCTGCACGAAATACAAAATTGACCTCAAGTATCCCAACGATATCACCATGACGATCGCCGGCGGATATCCCGAGATCAAATCCGGGACGAAGTGGATCGGCACGGACGGCTGGGTCTGGGTGGACCGGGGCGCTTTTGACGCCTCGAACCAGGATTGGCGCGACTACAAACAACTTCCCGAAGAATTGCGCAAGGTGAAGCTCTACGAATCCAACAATCATCAGAAGAATTTCATCGATTGCGTCAAATCACGGCAGCCGACCATCACGCCGGTCGAGACGGCGCATCATTCGGCCATCCCTGGTCACCTTGGACTTATCTCCATGCGGGTGGGGCGGAAAATCAAGTGGGATGTAAAGCGTGAACACATCATCGGCGATGACGCCGCGAGCAAGTTGTTGACGCGCGATTATCGGTCGCCTTGGAAATTGAGCTAAGTCATGACACGCCGGCAGGCGGGATCCTTGAGCCGATCAGTTCAGGGAACCGGCTCCGGCGGCTTGGGCCGGCTCTCCAGATAGGCACGCCATAAATCCAACTCTACGTAAAGTTCCAGGAACGCGTCCGGACGCAGCTTGAACAGGCCCACCATGACATGGGTTTTCTTTGTCTCAAGGCTGGCGTTGAACTTCGTGGAGACAATCATCACGGGCGCGAACGGATCGGCGGGCATTTCGCCCCACCAACCCACGTGATCGAACTGGCGCAGGTACCACGGCAAGGGCCAGAAATCGCTGCCGGGTGACATTACCTTGACGACCGTTTGGCGACCCGGCGACTTCACCGCTGCCAGGGCATCCAACTGGGTCACCAGTTCCAGAAAATTCGATGAGGTCTGGGCGTAAACGTACGGGTTGCGGGGATCCGCACAGTACTTGAAGCTGGCCGACCAGGCTTGCCCGGCAAGCTGACCCGCTCCGGCCAACAGCAGGAGAGTTGCAGCCAATTTTAGCCCTCGTTGAGGCAGCCATTGGATGATGGCGACCGCCCCGACGCCCGCCAACAGAATCATCCCGTGCCAGAAGCCCAGCAGGCACCACGGAGTTTTGTAGGCGATGGCGGAATAAATCACCGTGAGTATGAGGGTGTAAAAGGCGAGGAAGCGGATGAAACCAGCGTTCGAGTCCGGCGGTAATTTGCGCGCGAAAGCGGCAAGGCCACCCACGAGCGCCAAGCCAAGGATCAAGCCTTCGCTCCAAATCGGTCCGCCTTGCGTGTGAAAGAAAGCCAGGCGCGACAAATAAAAGTGCCACGGGTGAATGTGCGGTGAGGCTCCCGCCGCCCGGTGCAGCCAAGGCAGATAAGTCCGGATTGCGTCCAAGGGACCGGCAGCGTTGGTGAAGAATGAGGAAAAGAGAAGAAACGCGACGACCAGCCACACCCCCAAGGCGGCGGCGGCGTGCCGTGGCTTGATTGCGAGTTGGACGCCCGCGCTTCGAGCGTCCATCCAGCGTGTCCAAAGTTGGTTCAGAATCAGGGCCGCCGCCATGGCGGCCAACGGCAGAACGAAGGTCTCCTTGGTGGCTTGCATCAGGCCGATGGCCGCACCGCAGAGCAAGGCCCAGCCGATTTTGCGGCTGCGGGTGTAGCGCCAACCGGCGATAATTGCGAGGAAGGTGAAGAAGACGAGCAACATCTCGTGGATGTAATACCGGCTGTAGAAAACCATGCCGGGCGAAATCGCCGTGAGCAGCGCGGCGCAGATCGTGGCACGCCGTCCAAGGCCATCCACCACCAGCGGCAACAGGAGAATCAAGCCGACGCCAAAAAGAACGGTCAGGAACCGCAACCGGGCTTCGCTGTATCGAGCGAAGTCGGGTCCGCGGGATAATTTCGCCCAGGCTTGGGTCAGGTAGAGCAGCGTGGGGCCGTGATGTTCGTCAGGGTCGTATTTGTAGGCGCCTTGCTCCCATAAGGACCGGAATTTGATGGCGTTGACGGCTTCGTCATTGTGCATGGGCCGGTTGCCAAGGTCCGGACACCGGAACACCAGGGCGAGCGCCGTCGCCAGCAACAGCCCGAGCGTGACGGCCCGGTTCATTTCGGCGCTCGGCCGTAGATCTCGACTTCGGTGTATTCGTTCAACGCGCTGTCCGTGCTGCCTTTGGAATAGAGGCGGACGTATTGGGCCTTCGCGCCCTTGGCATCGATGGTCTTGCCTTCGTTCGTCTCAAAATACTCGCGGTCAGTACCCACCCCGCGCTTGGAGCTGTCGTCGGCATCGTTGTTGAACAACGTGCGCAGGTTCTTGGTGAAATCGGCATCGTCCGCGACCTGCACGATCACGTCGCGATAAATCTTGGGTGTCTCGTGCGCGTGCCAGATCACAATGGCGAAAATTTCATGGGCGCTGCCGAGGTCAAACTGCAGGTACTGGGTGCCTTTCCGCAACAGCACGGTGGTGGTGTCGGAAGGTTCCTTGTTGCCATCGATGATTTTGGCCAGATTGCTGGGCGTGGCATTGGTGTCGCTGCTGGTGAGTTTTTTGCCGGGCGCGACATTGCCGACGCCTTTGGGGATCATCAACGGCGGGCGCGGTTTGTCGGAGGGAGCTTCGACGTTCGAGCCCTCGGGAGCATCTTTGGGGGTGCCCACGAACATGGGCGGCGGCAATTTCGGCGCCAGCGGGACCAGTTCTTCACCGCCGGCCGGCTTGGAATCGTCCGCGCGCACGGCGGCTCCAGCGAGAAGATTCAGGCCGAGAGCTGCCAGCGCCAGGGAAAGGGTTGCCCGTTGCCAAAGCGGATGAGCGGCCGTTTTCGTAAGGGGACGTATTTCGGTGCGATTCATGGCTTCATCATTAAACCCAAGCGGCTGCGCTGACAAGCAGGATTGAGAACGGGCGGCGGGGCGCTTCCGCCGGTTGGGTGCTAATTCCAGGCGGACGAGGGGCACCCTCCGCTTCTAAATTCACTTCCATTCTGCGGCAGGCTCGGTAATTCTTTTCATACCAAGCCAGATTCCAGATCGAATGGAAAGCGAAACGCAGGACCCATCAATCGCGCCGGAGGCAGCGACCGTTACCGGGAGCTCCCCGTTGCAATTTGTCGAAGGCCCACTGCAGCGGCCCAAAATTTCCTTTCTTTACCAGTTCAGTTTGGTGGTGGTGTCGCTGGCGATGATCTTGCTTCCCCTGCTCTACTTTGCGCTCGTGGCATTTTTTGGCTACGGCGTCTATTATTATGCCGCGCACTTTCATACGTTCATGGCGGGACCAGGTTATGGACCGCGGATGACCTTCGTGATGATAATGGCGAACGTGGGAGCCATCTCCATCGGTGTGGTCCTGACCTTTTTCCTGGTCAAACCGATTTTCGCGCCCAAATCGGAAGCCGACGAACCGTTCTGCCTGAACCATGCGGACGCGCCGCAACTGTTCGCGCTGATCGGCTGGGTTTGCCGTTCGCTCCAAGCGCCCATCCCCAGCCGGATCGATGTTGATTTGCGCGCCAACGCCGCGGCCGGGTTTCGCAGCGGACTGCGCAGCCTGTTTGGCAACGACATCATTTTGGTGATCGGCCTGCCGCTGGTGGCGGGCATGAACCTCAGTCAGTTCGCCGGGGTCATCGCGCATGAATACGGGCATTTCTCGCAGGGCACGGCGATGCGCGCCGGTTACCTGATCGATTCGATCAATCGTTGGTTCGCCCGGGTGGTTTACGAACGCGACGGCTGGGACGACCTGCTGGTGGCGGTCTCGGAGCACGAGCAAGACAACGTTTTCGTTGTGTTCATCGCGTTTTTTGCGCGGCTCGGGGTGTGGTTCGGGCGCGGCGTCCTCTGGGTGTTCATGCTTGCGGGAATTGCGCTGAGCGGCTTCCTGTCGAGACAGATGGAATTTGACGCGGATGGCTATCAAATCAGGATGTCGGGCAGCGACACCTTCGTCGCCAGCATGCGGCGGCTGCGGCAATTGAACCTGGGCGTTCAGGTGGCCGAAAAGCAGGTCAGGGCGAAGTGGAAAAAGGATCAAAAACTTTTCGATCAAATCCCCGACTTTATCGTGAGCCGCGCCGACGAGGTGTCGGCCGAAACTCAGGACCGGCATCACACCATGGTGAGCGAACAAAAAACCGGGCTCTTCGACACGCACCCCTCCGATACGGAACGGAGTCAACGGGCCATCGAAGCCAAAGAGCCAGGCATCTTCCACGCCACCGCACCCGCCACCAGCCTGTTTGCCAATTTCTCGGAGCTTTCCCGGCGGGTTACCATCGTCCAATATCGGAGCATGTTTGGGCCCGGCTTTTCCACGGATTGGCTCATTTCCACGGAACAAGCCGCGCGGCAGGCCGAGCACGATTACGTTGCCGACAAGGAAACCGTGAAACGCTATTTCCTCGGCATCACCACGAGCTTGCGGCCGATCATTCTCCCGGAAGCCAGAATGCCGATTCTTCGCAGCCGGGAAACGCTGATCGAGGAAATGCGAACCTTCGGCCAACGCATGAAAGAAATGCTTCCCGCCACGGGAGAGGCGTACAATGCCTTCAAGGATGCCGACGAACGCCTGCTCCAAGCCAGCGAGGCCAGCTATCTGTTGCAAGCCGGGTTTGCATTCAATCCTGCGGATTTTGGCGTGGCCGATACCGAGATCAATAATGAGGTGGAGAAAGCACGCGAGGCTTTTCACGCGGCTGGCGCGGGGTTGGAAGCCTTTGAAGAAGCCGGCAAAGCGCGCCTGACGGCTGCGATTCAATTGCTGGGACTGCCCCTAATGGCCACGCCGATTCCCAACGCCGCGCAATTCCAGGAAGAGGCGCGGCAAATGATCTGGACTCTGGCTCGTCTGGGTGATGCGTTCGGCTTATTGCTGGAGATCCGCCGCGACTGCGATGCCCTGGAGACGCTGCTCCGCTTTCGCGCGGAGGGGCAGCGAGCGGAGAATTTGACCGCCACGCTCGCGAGCCTGGGCATGGGGATCGAAAAGCGGGTGGATCAGGTTCAGCAAAAAATGGCCCAAACCCGATATCCGTTTCAGCACACCACCGAGCAGGTGTTAGTCAACGATTACGCACGGAACAAGGAATATCATCCGGACCCTTTTGAGCTCGTCCTGCGCGAAGGGCAGAGCCACACGGAGAAACTGATTGCCCTGTATTATCGCCTGCTGAGCCACTTGATTCTGATTGCCGAGCAGGTGGAAAGAAGCCTGACGCCGACCTGAAGCGGTCGGAAAGCCCTTAATCCCCCGTCCCGCCAGTCAGACCCTTCTCAAACACCACATAGCCGCCTTCGAGCATGCCCATTTTCCGATAGGCTCGACGGGCTTTATCGTTGTGTTTGTCCATGTATAATCGCAGGGCGCAAACCTCCTGCGAATCCCGCGCCAGGCGTTCCACGTGATCGAACAAAGCCTTGAACACGCCGAACCCGCGAAACTCCTCCTTCACATACACACTTTGAATCCACCAAATATTTCCATTCCGCCAATCACTCCATTCGTAGGTGATCATCAACTGGCCCACCACCCCGCCCTCGGGCAGCTCCGCCACGAAGTAGATGCCTTTGCTCGGGTCTTTCAACAGCGTCGCCACGCCCTGTGTAACGGTGTTCGAATCGAGCTGGAGCGCCTCCGATTCCTGCGCGAGACGGAGGTTAAAATCAGTGATCAGGGAGGCATCACCGCTGACGGCCTTGCGAATATTCATGCGGGCATCTTGAACACCGGGACCAAAGGTTGAAAGCGCAAAGCGAGATCGCCTTCAAACTGGTTCCCGGCCAGCTATTCAGCGAAATCAAGTGGAAGCAGAAGGCGCGGCGAACGGGGACGCCGCTATTGAGCTTGCTCGCCGCAGGCACTCGACTAACTTGATCCGCAATGCGCTTCCTCATGGTCACCCTGTTCGGGCTGATGGTTTGTGGCAGCCCGGCCGCGGAGTTTCGGCCCGCGCCGCAACATTTCCGTCAGGAAATCGCTTCGCGTTTCGCGCTGAACCAACCGGTGCAACTGATCGACTGCCTGCCCGACGGCCGGGTGCTGGCGTTGGTTGAGGGCGCGTGGCTCGAATTGCGGGAGGATGTATGGCGCGCAAATCCCTCGCTAGCACAGCGTCAGCCGGACCATTTTGTTTTCGCATCACCGGCGGGAACGGCACAGGAGGCCCGGGTACCCTGGCGGGAGATCAAACAGATACTGCGGGCTGACGGAACCAATTGGCTGCTGACGGCGCGGAGCTGCGTTGGCATCGGACCCAAGGGAGACATTTCCACCGTCTTACCAGCGGGGGTGACGGCCCAACAGCTCGCGTGGTCGCCGAGCGGCGGGTTGTATCTCGCCAGCAGCGGCGGGTTGCTCGCATTGGCCGACACCGGATGGGAGGCGGTGGAGGTGGCTGACGCAGGCGGAAGAAGCTGGGCGAGGCGTGACGTTCTGGGAGCGGTGTTTGATTCGCAGGGCCGATTGTGGTTCGCCAGCAAGGCGGGAGCCGGGTGCCGCACAGCCAAAGGGTGGCGATTTTACGAAGGCAAGGACGGCTTGCCTTGGAACGATTTCACCGGCATGGCCCCCGGCCCGGATGGCGAAGTTTGGTTCGCGACGCATCTGGGGGTGATTCGTTTCGATGGCCGGGAATGGCATTACCGTCAGGGCCGTGGTTGGTTGCCCAATGATGATGTGCGACAGGCGGTGGTGGATCCCAAAGGCGATGCGTGGTTTGCCACGGCTGGCGGAGTGGGCAGGATTGCCCGGCAGCCGATGACCCTGGCGGCGAAAGCCGAATTTTACGAAAAGGAGATCGAGCAATACATCAAGCGAACACCGTTCGGTTACGTGGCCGAAGCCGCCTTGGGCAAACCGATGGACAAGAGCAGCGCCGCCCCGCAGGACTCGGACAATGACGGCCTTTGGACCGCCATGTATGGGGCGGGCGAATGCTTTGCCTACGCCGCGACCAAGGATGCGCAAGCCAAAGCGCGAGCAAAACAGGCATTCGAGGCGCTCGCTTTTCTCCAGCAGGTCACGCAGGGTGGAGAACATGCGCCCGACAAAGGTTTTGTCGCGCGCACCATCCGGCCGGTCAACTGGCCGGATCCAAATATCGGCCGGCTTGAGGCAGACCGCGCGACCCAGAAGGAGGACAAGTTATGGAAGGCATACGAACCGCGCTGGCCCAACAGTGCGGATGGCAAATGGTACTGGAAATCGGACACCAGCAGCGACGAACTGGACGGCCACTATTTCTTCTACCCGCTCTATTACGATTTCTGCGCGGAGACGGAGGCCGAACGCGAGCGGGTCCGGACGGTGGTGCGGGACGTGACCGATCACTTGCTGGCGCACCATTACGCGCTGGTGGATCTGGATGGCAAACCAACCCGGTGGGCGGTTTATGGTCCGCAACAATTAAACCACGATCCTCAATGGTGGCCGGAACGCGGTTTGAACTCGCTGAGCCTGTTGAGTTATCTCGCCATCGCGGCGCATGTCACGGGCGATGCCAAGTATGCCAAGGCGTCACGCGAGCTCATCGATCGGCACGGCTACGCGCACAACGCCATGCTCGCGAAGGTTCAGCAGGGCGCCGGCTCGGGCAATCAGTCCGACGACGAGATGGCGGTCATGGCTTATTACGGGTTGCTGCGGACGTCCACGGACGAAAAGCTCAAAGAGTTGATGCGCATTTCATTCTTCTTTTACTGGACGCATGAGTCGCAGGAATTGAATCCGTTTTTCAATTTTGCGTATGCCGGGCTGAACTTAAACCAACGAGCGGCCACACAAGGTACGGCGTTCTCGCTGACGCCGCGGCCCGGTTGGCTGGAGGAGAGCATGGCCACTCTTTACGGCCTGCCACTTGACCGCCTGAACTGGGGGCATCGTAACAGCCATCGTTTGGATATTGTCGGCTTGCCGTCTGGGCGCGCGGTGGATTTAACTGACCCAGACGCGCCGCGCACGCGCGGGTACCGGGTGAACGACAGGGTGCTGCCGGTCGAGAACCGGCAGTTCAATCATTGGAATACGGATCCATGGCGGCTCGACTATTCCGGCAACGGCGACGAGTTGGCGGCGGGAACGGTTTTTCTCCTCCCCTATTATTTGGGGCTTTACCACGGCTTCATTGAACGGCCGGGGAAGTAGGAGGGAAAAGTCAGGGTGACGCTCGCCCTCACCCCTTCCCTCCACTCCCATTCAGTTAAGGCAGCATGCCTCGGGCTCGGCTTGCCCGGAGGGGCGACGGATTTTGGCCGGAGCTTCATCGAAAACACCCTGGGCCAGACCGCTCTGGACGCGCACATTGACTTCCCAACGGGCCGGCCGGGCGGATCCAGCCGCCTGTGCCGGTTACAAAACTTAGTCCCATATGGCACAAAGTTTGGGGAGTCCCCCGCCGACACACCAAGCCCTCCGTCGGGTCCCGTCCACTCCCATAAATC
>JAQGOT010000188.1 GCA_028293465.1 Pedosphaera sp.
GCCGCGCTGGTGGCAGGAGGTGGCCGCTTGCGACCCGTGATCATGACCGCGCTGGCCATGATCATCGGCATGCTGCCGATGAGCCTGGGGCTGGGCGAGGGGGGAGAGCAAAATGCCCCGCTCGCTCGCGCCGTGATCGGCGGTCTGGTGGTGGCCACGCTGGCCACGTTGTTTTTTGTGCCGGTGGTTTTCAGCATGATGCATCGCCGCACCGGCAAACCACCCGGTCCCGCCT
The DNA here is from genome assembly GCA_028293465.1 of Pedosphaera sp. Classification (GTDB taxonomy): domain Bacteria; phylum Verrucomicrobiota; class Verrucomicrobiia; order Limisphaerales; family Pedosphaeraceae; genus JAQGOT01. The sequence continues at coordinate 236 of JAQGOT010000188.1, forward strand.
CGGTAAAAAGCGTCCCGAATTCAACCCCAGTTTCCGCCTAACTCCCATGAACCTCACGGAACCCAACCCCCCTGCAAGCATCGGATCCTCTGCGCCGGAGCCGCGGACGGCGGCAGGCAATTCAGCCCAGCCCAAACTGGGCCGCTGGGCGTTGCTCGTCCTCGTTTTATTGGCGCTGGGGGCCATAGCCGGTCTGGTGCCGCGCTGGCATCACCGCCGGGCGCTGGCCAACGAGACCCGGACGATGGCCATTCCGACGGTGAATGTGGTTTCTGCTCTGCCCGGCAAGGCGACCTCCATGCTGACGCTGCCCGCCGAGGTCAAAGCGGTGGTGGAAGCACCGATTTACGCCCGCGCCAGCGGGTTTCTGAAACGCTGGTACGTGGACATCGGGGCGCGGGTCGAGGCCGGTCAGTTGCTGGCCGATATCGACACCCCTGAACTTGAGCAGGAGCTCAGCGGTGCTCGCGCTGGACTGGCGCAGGCGGAAGCGGCGCTCGCGCTCGCGAAAACCACGGCGGTGCGCTGGGCTGAGTTGTTGAAGACGGCGAGTGTCAGTGAACAGGAGGACGCGGAGAAGCAAGCCGACCTGGCGCTCAAGGCGGCGAATGTGGATGCGGCCAAGGCGAACGTCCACCGGTTCGAGGATCTCCAGTCCTTCACGCATGTGACCGCACCCTTCGCGGGCGTCCTGACGACGCGGCGCGTGGATGTGGGTGACCTGATCAGTTCCGGCAAGGAACTCTTCCGGCTGGCGGACACCCGCACCCTGCGGGTGTTTGTGCGCGTGCCGCAATCGGCGACCCCGAGCATCAAGAGCGGGGTGGCGGCGGAAATGATCCTGCCCGAAATGCCCGCTCGGAAGTTTGCTGCAAAAGTGGTGCGCACGGCGGGCGCGATCGACGTCAACTCGCGCACGCTGTTGACCGAACTGGAAGTGGACAATTCCCGCAATGAGATCCTGGCCGGGAGCTACGCCCAGGTAAGTTTTGGCGACCTGAGGCTGGATCCCACGCTCGTGCTGCCGTCCAACAGCTTGCTGTTCCGCGCCGAAGGGTTGCAAGTTGGCGTGGTGGGTCCGGATGGGCGGGTGGAACTGCATAACATCACCTTGGGACGTGATTTTGGACGGTCGGTGGAGGTGCTGTCAGGGATTACGGCCGCGGATCGGGTGGTCGTCAATCCTTCCGATTCACTGGTGTCGGGGGTAACGGTGAGTGTCGCCGAGGCGGCCCAGGCGGAAAACGCCAAATGAAGATTCCATCCGGTGTGGCGGGTGTGCTGGGGATGGTGCTGTTGGCTGGTTGCGCGGTGGGGCCGGATTACCGACGGCCCGAGGCGACGGTCATTCCGGCCGCTTATGCGGGGGCGACGAACGGCTGGAAGGTGGCGGAGCCGCAAGCCCACCTCCCGAAAGGGAACTGGTGGGAAATGTTCGGGGAGGCGGAGCTGAATCGACTGGAAGGTGAAGCCGGGGTTGCGAACCAGCAGTTGAAAGCGGCGATCGCCAGCTTCGAACAAGCCCGGGCATTGGTGAATGTCGCACGAGCCGGTTTTTTTCCGAATCTAAGTCTTTCCCCTTCAGCCACCCGACAGCGGGATTCGGCCAATCGGTCGATAAACGGCGTGTCCAACGGCAGGGCCGAGACGTTCTCGGATTTTATCGTGCCACTGGATCTCAGCTATGAGCTGGATATTTGGGGCCGGGTGAGGCGGAGCGTGGAAGCCGCGAAGGCAAACGAACAGGCGGATGCCGCCGATGTCGAAACCATCCGCCTCGCCATCCAGGCGGAGGTCGCTAGCGATTACTTTACGTTGCGCGCGTTCGATGCGGAAAGCGCCTTGTTGACGTCGAGCGTTAAGGTATTTCGCAAATCGTTCGACTTGACGCGCAACCGTCGAGCCGGGGGGGTCGCGACTGATCTCGATGTGGCGCAAGCCGAAACCGTCTTGAGAACGACGGAGGCACTGTTGCCGGATATCGCCTTGCGACGGGTCCGGGTTGAGCATGCGCTCGCGGTCCTGACCGGCCAGACGGCTTCCAGCTTTCACGTGCCGGAAAAACCGTCGACGTTGCAACCGTCGGTGATTCCGCCGGGCATCCCATCGGAGTTGCTGGAGCGGCGTCCGGATATTGCCGCCGCCGAGCGACGCATGGCGTCGGCCAACGCGAGCATTGGCGTGGCGGAGGCGGCGTTCTTCCCGACGATCCAGTTCCAGGGGCTGGCCGGGTTTCAGAGTGTGGATGCGGGCACCTTATTCGACTGGCCGAGCCGTTTTTGGGCCGTCGGCCCGGCGTTGACAATCCCGCTGTTCCAAGGGGGACGCCTCCGGGCCAATCTCCGCGGAGCGGAGGCGGCTTATGATCAGGTCGTCGCCCGCTACCGGCAGAGCGTGCTGGTTGCTTTTGCGGAAGTGGAGGACAACCTGGCTGCGCAGCTTTTGCTGGCCGATGAACAGACCGCTGAGGCGGCGGCGATGCAAGCGGCGCGGAAGACCTTGGAAATTGCCTCCAACCGCTACCGCGCGGGATTGGTCACCTATCTGGAGGTGGCCACGGCGCAAAACACGGCCCTTGACCTGGAGCGCACGACGGTGCGGCTGCGCGGGGAACAACTTGTGGCGACGGTTTCCTTAATCAAGTCGCTGGGAGGCGGTTGGCAGGCACCGGAGCAGGCGGCAGTGAAGCCCCGCTGAGGCAGCCGCCAAGGTTGTTTTCCCCCAGCGCCGCGAGGCTAAGTTCCATGTCCAAATGGTTGTCTTCAACCGAAAGAATTTTCTTCAGCGGGGCAGGGCGGGTTACGCGTGGGTTGCGGATTGCGAGGGCGGGCATTTGGGTAGGGCGAAAGAAAAGGTTGCGCCCTGGTCGGGTTTGCCCTCCGCCCAGGTGCGTCCGCCGTGGCGATCGATGATCCGGCGGACGTTGGCCAGGCCGATACCCGTGCCTTCGAATTGATCAGAGTGGTGCAAGCGCTGGAAGACGCTGAAAAGCTTGTCCAAGTATTTCATGTCGAAGCCAACGCCGTTATCGCCGACCGAGATGATATGCTCTGCCTGGCCGGGGGTGTAGCTGATGTCGATTTTCGCCTCCGCCCGGGTGCTGGTATATTTGAGGGCGTTGGACAGGAGGTTGACCAACGCGAGACGCAGCATGGCGGCATCGCCATGCACGATCGGCAGATCACCGATGCGCCAGGTCACGGAACGGTTCGCAGCCGAAGCGGCCAACCCGGCGCGGATTTCGGCGACCAGTTGCCGCAGGTCAACCTGGCCGAGATGCATTTCGGTGCGGGACATGCGAGAGAAGGAGAGGAGATCATCCACGAGGTTGCCCATCTGCCGGGCGGAATCGGCGATGAACTTCAGGTAGCGGCTGGCTTGGGCATCCTGTCCGTGATCCTGCTTCCCGAGCAGTTTCACGAATCCGTTAATATGGCGCAAGGGTGCGCGGAGATCGTGAGACACGCTGTAGGAGAAAGCTTCGAGCTCCTGGTTGGTCGACTCGAGTTGGGCCGCGTGGGCCTGCAGAGCCTGGTTCAATGCCTTGATTTCCATTTCAGCCCGTTGACGTTGAGCAATTTCCCGCCGGAGCAGATGAAAACAGAGGAAGAGCAGCAAGAAACTCGCGGCGCTGCCAACCCAGGCGAAACGGAAGGCACTACGGGCGCTCGCCTTGGCCTGCCCATCCCGTTTTTGCAAGAGTTGCTCTTCCTCGGTCCTCATTTCGCCGATGATCCGGCGAATTCCATCCATCACGCGTTTCCCTGCTTCAGTCGCGATACTGTTTTGCGCGGCTTCGAAGCCTTCGGTTGCCCGCAGGCTGATGTTCTTTTTCACGATCGCCAGTTTTGAATCGACAAGCGGTTGCAGTCTGGCCAACCGAGCTTGTTGAGCGGGGTTATCAGAGGTGAGGGCGCGAATGCGTTCCGTGTGGAAGTCAACCTCGGTGAGCGCGGCGTGGTAAGGCGTCAGGAAACTCTCCCGGCCCGTAATGACGTACCCGCGTTGGCCGACTTCGGCATCTGAAATATCCGAGAGCAGGGCTTCCAGATTCTCCAGGACTTCGCGGGTATGATTCACGCTTTCGCTGGCGCGGATCAGGCCGGTGGTGCCGCGGTAAGTGATGAGCGCGATCAGCCCCAGGATAATGACCGCCAGGACGAAACTGCCCACGATGATTTTATCGAAATGAGACTTCACGCTTCTGCTACTTCACGCTTCTGCTATTCGCCGCCCTTCCGCAGGCTCCTTGGACGCTCCGCACACGTTTGCCTGAGCACGCGGGCACGGCGCGCCAGAGCAGCCCGGATAGTGATGACCAGCATAGCGTTGGAGGCCCTGATTGCAATCGCAAGTTGCGAGCGGGGCGTTGACTTGCTCCCCCGGACAGGGAGACTTCCGCCGTCCGTGGCCACTTGCCTTCTTCGCCAACGGTGATAAGTTCGCGACCGGAACGGTTCGCGCAGGCGGAACCGCTGCAAATCAACTTCACCGCTTGCGGCGCTTTGGTTCGGGCTCAATATTAGTTAAGGAACGGGGATTAATTAATTATGGTCAAACCGGTTATTTGGACGGTGGATGATGATACGGACGTCTTGCGCGCGGTGGAGCGGGATTTGCGGCGGCAGTATGGAAGTCGTTATCGCGTGATGGCCGCCGATTCAGGCGCGAAGGCATTGGACGCGGTCAAGCAACTCAAGCTGCGGAACGAGGCGGTGGCGCTTTTCCTGGTGGATCAGCGGATGCCCCGGATGACCGGTGTCGAATTTTTGGAGGGGGCTTTGGAGTTCTTCCCCGAGGCCAAGCGGGTGCTGCTGACCGCGTACGCGGACACCGATGCCGCCATCCGTGCGATCAATTCCGTTCAAATCAGCCATTACTTGATGAAGCCTTGGGATCCGCCGGAAGAACGGCTTTATCCGGTGGTGGATGACATCCTGGATGACTGGGTTGCGGGTTACCACCCCACCTTTGAAGGCATTCGCGTGATCGGCAACCGTTGGTCGCCCGCTTCCTTTCAAATCAAGGATTTTCTGGCACGCAACCAGGTGCCTTATTTGTGGCTGGACATTGAAACCGAACCGGAGGCCAGACGCCTCGTGGACTCCGCAGGTGAGGATGGCGCACGGCTGCCACTGGTGATCTTCGAGGATGGTTCCCGGCTTACCGAACCGACGATTGCCCAGGTGGCCGCCAAGGCCGGCCTGCGCACGCAGGCGGAAATGCCCTTTTACGATCTGGTGATTCTCGGCGGCGGCCCGGCGGGGCTGGCAGCGGCGGTCTATGGGGCCTCCGAAGGATTGCGCACGGTGATGGTGGAACGGGAGGCCCCCGGCGGTCAGGCTGGCATGAGTTCACGGATCGAAAATTACCTTGGCTTTCCCGTCGGGTTGAGTGGAGCGGATCTGGCGCGGCGGGCCGTGGCGCAAGCGCGGCGTTTCGGTGTGGAGATGTTGACGCCTCAATATGCGCAAGCAATCAGCATCAAGGATTCGTACCGGATCGTAACGCTGGCCGACGGCGGGGAGATCAGTTGTCACGCTCTGCTCATTGCGACCGGGGTTTCGTATCGCAAGCTGGATGCGCCGGGCATCGACCGGTTGACGGGTGCGGGGGTCTATTACGGAGCGGCCACCACCGAAGCGCTATCCTGCAAGGAGCAGGATGTTTTTATTGTCGGCGGAGCGAATTCCGCAGGACAGGCAGCGATGTATCTCTCCCGGGTTGCGAAGACCGTCACGATGCTGGTACGCGGAGGCGGACTGGCCCCGACCATGTCCACCTATTTGATCGAGCAGATCGCCAAGACGCCAAACATCGTGGTGCAAACATGTTCGCGGGTGACTGAAGCGAAAGGTGGGAAGAATCTGGAGACCATTACCATCACCAATCAGCAGACCGGCGAGACTAAAACGGTTCCCGCTGCCGCGTTGTTCATTTTCATTGGCGCCATGCCACACACGGCCTGTCTGGCCGGAACGATCGAAGTGGATGAACATGGCTTCATTCTCTCGGGGACGGACCTCGTGCAGGAGGGCCGGCGGGCAAAAGGTTGGACTTTGGAGCGAGATCCCTATTTGCTGGAAACGAGCGTGCCGGGCATTTTTGTGGCCGGCGATGTCCGCCACGGTTCGATCAAGCGCGTGGCGTCGGCGGTGGGGGAAGGGTCGATCGCCATTGAGTTAATCCATCGGTATCTTAGCAATCTAAAAGTATGAAAATTCCATTGGTGGATGAGTTGCGCCGGTTGCCATTGTTCGCGAACCTGTCCGGTGAGCAAACCCGATGCATTGAGGAGGGCCGGGAATTAAAACTGGCTCTGGGGGAGACCTTGCTCCGGGAGGGCGATACGGCGGAGGACTTCTCGGTGCTGTTGGAAGGTGAACTGCGAATCACCCGCAAGTATGGCAACCAGGAAATCGTGATGGCCACCCACAAGCCCGGGATGTTCCTGGGTGAAATTTCCTTGTTGCTGGATGTCCCTTCCCTCGCCACTGCCCGGGCGGTGAAAGCGAGCCGGTCGGTCGTGTTTGGGAAGGCGTCCTTCTGGAAGATTTTGAGCACGTGCCCTTCCGTGGCGGAAGAAATCCTGCGCACGATGGCGACGCGCGTCCGGAACATGGAAACCTTCTCGCAGCAACGGGAGAAGCTGATGTCGCTCGGCACGATGGCGGCGGGTCTGGCGCACGAATTGAACAATCCAGCGGCCGCGGCCGCGCGTGCCGCGGTGCATCTCCAGACCACCACCACGGACGTGCAGGCGTTTGCGTGCCAGCTCAACCAGCGATTGACCCCCGCCCAATGGGGAATACTGGTGGATGGTTCCGGCGAGGCTCTGGCGCGCGCGGCGAAAGCTGAAAGGCTGGATTCGATGGCGCAGAGCGATCAGGAGGAGGCGGTTTCATCTTGGCTGGAGCAGCAGGGAGTGGCGGAGGGCTGGAAACTCGCGACCGCCTTTGTCAGTTCCGGGTTGGATGAGAAGTGGCTGGCGGCGTTGGCGGCGGCCTTGCCGGGGGAGGCATTGGACGATTCCCTGGGCTGGTTGGAGGCTAGAATTTCGTTGAAAAATCTGCTCAATGAAATCGAACAGAGCACCAAGCGCATCTCGGAGCTGGTCAAAGCGGTAAAATCCTACTCGTACATGGACCAGACTCCGTTGCAACAAGTGGATGTCCATGAAGGGTTGGAAAGCACGCTTACGATGCTGGGACACAAGCTCAAAGGAGTGGAGGTGGTCAGGGATTATGACCGCACCCTGCCGCGCCTCATGGCTTATGGCAGCGAATTGAACCAGGTTTGGACCAACCTGCTGGACAACGCCGCGGATGCCGTGAAGCCGGACGGGAAGATTTGCGTCCGCACATTTCAAGATGATGGGCAGGTGGTGGTGGCAATCCGGGATACGGGAAAAGGCATCCCGCCCGAGGCACAGGCGCACATGTTCGAGCCATTTTTCACGACCAAAGGTGTGGGCTCCGGCACTGGATTGGGATTGATGATCAGCAACCGCATTGTGGCCGAGCGGCATGAAGGCGAGATTGAGTTCGAATCCAAACCGGGCCTCACTGAATTCCGGGTGCGGCTACCGATCAAGAGGGAAGTGACGGCGTAGTTCCGGCGCGTTGCGCTGCTGGAACCGATCACAACGGTTTGAGTTCCTCCAGCATGGTGGGGATCAGTTCCGAAACGGTGGGGTGGATGTGCATCGCCCGCTGGAGGACGCTGTAGGGCGCCTTGGCGTACATGACGTCGAGGATGCAATGAATGACTTCGTCGCCACTGGTGCCAAGAACGGCAGCCCCAAGGATTTGCTTGGTTTCATCGTCCACCAGTATTTTCATGAAGCCCTCGGTCTCACCTTTTTCGATGGCGCGAGCCACTCGTGTCATGGGCCGTTTGCCCATGAGTATGGGCCTTCCTGAATTCCTCGCCTGGGCCTCGGTCATGCCCGCCCGCCCGAGAGGTGGATCGATATAAAGAGCATAGGCCATGATGCGGTCGCTCACGCGGCGGGGATCGTGGTCGAGGAGATTGGCCGCGACGATTTCAAAGTCATTGTAGGCCGTGTGGGTGAAAGCGCCCTTGCCATTGCAATCACCGAGCGCCCATATGCCCGGGACATTCGTGCGCAACTGATCGTCCGTCATGATATATCCGTGTTTATCAACCGAGACGGCGGCTTTTTCGAGGCCCAAGTCGTCGGTGTTAGGCTTGCGTCCGACTGCGAGGAGGAGATGCGAACCGCTGACCTCGGGGGGACCCTCGGCACATTCCACGTCCGCCACTATGGCCCCGCCCCGTTTCGCGAAGCCGATACACTTCGCGTTGAGCCGCACCTCGATGTTTTCCCGATCCAATATCTCCTTAATCGCGGTGGACACATCTTCGTCTTCGTGCTGGGTGAGGCGGGGCATCATCTCGATGATGGTGACCTGGCTGCCGAAGCGACGGTACATTTGCCCAAACTCCAAACCCACGTAACTGCCTCCCACGATCAGCAAGTGGGGCGGGAGAAAATCGATGTCCATCATCGTCGAGTTGGTGAGGTAATCGACCTGATCGAGTCCCGGCAGGTCGGGAATTCGAGGCCGTGTTCCAACGTTGATGAAGATTCGGTCCGCCGTGAGCAGCGTCGTGGCCACGCGCATTTCGTGAGGGGATTCAAAGCGGGCATGACCGTGGTAAAGGGTGCAATTCTTCATGGTCTTCAGCCAACTTTCGAGTTTGGCCCTTGATCCTCCGGACACGGCGTCCTTGCGCGCCTTGACGCGTTTCATGTCCACAGTCACGCGGCCCTCAATGGCTACTCCAAACTCCGCAGCGCGGTGGGCGAGGTGGGCTACTTCGGCGCTTGCCACCAGAGTCTTGGTGGGGGTGCAACCGGTATTGACGCAGGTTCCCCCGACTAATCCACGCTCGACAATGGCAACCTTCATTCCCGCCGAGGTCAATCGCTCCGCCAATGCGGGTCCAGCCTGTCCGGTTCCGATGATGATGGCATCGCAGGAAAGCGCCATGGAAGGGAGTTTCTAGGCGGGCGCTCTCAAGAGGGTGTGACCAGCATATCCCGGAGTAATGACTGCTCCAGGATCCCTTTCCAAAGTTCCTCGATCCCAATTCCCAAGCGTGGCTCCGGCCTCGTAGGTATCTTGAAGAAAAGCGAGCAGGTCCGCCTTTGGCGATTCCGAGGCGCGGACGTCATCATACATGAGCAGGAACTCGTGCAATTGCGGGTAATAGAAAGCCTTCTCCGGGCGGATGGGCTGGTCACGAAATCCTGTGGGTTCGGGAACGGTGTAGGAATAGAACGCCGCGCCGTTGATATCGCCGCCGCCCGGCCAGAAGCCGGCACTGCTGACTTCATGGGAGTAGGCTTCGCGCGTGACGGGGTCAGCGCCCGGGCGCGCGGGGGCGGGACGGCCGGAGAAACGCGAGACCGCCAGATCGAAGCTGCCCCAGAAAAAATGCACCGGGCTGTCCTTGCCGATGAAACACGCGCGAAATTCTTTCAGAATGGTATCGACC
>JAQGOT010000199.1 GCA_028293465.1 Pedosphaera sp.
TCGCTTGGGCCACGTGGGTGGCCCGGGGACAGAGTTGAAGTTTTGGGGCGTTGGTGGGGGTGAGGGGGTTGAGGGTGAAATCTTGAGATTCCAATTGGTGCAGCCAGGTTTCAATGAGGTGGAGGACGGCGGTGAGATCAAGGTGTTCGTGAAGGGTGGGATATTTATGGAGATTGGTGCGGGCGAGCTTGAAGAGGGCGGCGGAGGGACGTAGCCGGTTTTTCTGGAGGTGGACGAATGCGCCGGCGAGCTGGATCATGCCTTTGTAAAAGGAATAGTTGGGGCCTTGCCGGTCGGCGAGCCAGAGTTCCTCGAGGACGTCGTGGGCTTCGTAGAACAGGCCCTGGTTGAAACAGACGAAATAACCGAGGTAATGGGCGTCCAAATCCTGACCGCGACAATCTTCGATCAAGGCAGCGATTTTACCGCTCTTTTTGCTCATGGGAGGAGTGTAATGCAGGGAGGGCGGCGGGGGCAACCCACGATGCCGGGAAGGCGTTGGTGGGGGAGCGCGGCGGGCCGTTGCCTAAAGTTGACAATCCCCCCCGCCCTGCGACACTCTAAGTTCATGGCAAAACCAGCTTTGGGCCGCGGCCTTGGCGCGTTGTTGAGCGGGGCTCCCCCTGCCGGGAGACCGACCGCGTCCGCGCCGCCCGCCCCAGTTCTATCGAGTCCGGTGCCCGCCACTGACACCCTGGAACGGGTGCAGCGGGTCGCGCTGGGACGTATCCGCCCGTGTTCGTTCCAGCCGCGCAAGAAATTTTCCGAGGAGGCGTTGCGCGAACTGGCGGATTCGATCAAGGAACAAGGGATTGTGCAGCCGCTGATCGTGCGTGATCGCGGGGATTATTTTGAATTGATCGCGGGCGAACGGCGCTGGCGGGCCTCCCAATTGCTGGGCTTGGCCGAGGTGCCGGTGATTGTGCGGCAGGCGGACGATCGGGCCGTGTTGGAACTGGCGCTGATTGAGAACCTGCAACGGGAGAATTTAAATCCCATCGAAGAAGCGCACGGGTATGCGCAGTTGATTGAGCAGTTCCAATTGAAGCAGGAGGAAGTGGCGACGAAGGTGGGCAAAAGCCGTGCCGTGGTGACGAATGCGTTGAGGCTGTTGAAGCTGGTTCCGAGCATTCAGGACGCGGTTCGGGACGGGCTGTTGTCGGTCGGCCATGCGAAGGTAATTCTGGGTTTGGCGACCGAGAAGCAACAGAAGACCGCGGCGGAGCGGGTGATCAAGGATGGCTTGAACGTGCGCCAAACCGAAGTATTGGTCACGCGTCTCCAGACGGGTGGGTCCGCGGTGAAAACACCGGGCGCCCTCACCCCGTTGGCAACGGATGCCAATGTGGCGGATGTGGAGAACCGTTTGCGCGAACGATTCGGCACGAAGGTGCGGCTGAGGTACGCACAGGGCAAGGGATCAGTTGAAATCGCTTTTTTTAACGATGACGACCTGGAACGAATTCTCCAGATCGTGGGGGTAAAGGTGGACTAAACCGGACGCGTGGGGAGGATTCCCCGCGCATAAATTGCTAATACTTGATGAACTCTCCTGAACTACGTGAACGTTGTGCCCAACGGCTGGCGGCTGGCGCCCAACGGGCTTCTGAATTAACCGCTTTCGTCGGCCTGGATGGCTTTGTGGATGAAATCATCCAGGTGGTCGACAAACGGGAAAATGCAGAAAATTTCCAGCGTCTGCCAACCATCGCGAGCCTGGCCGCCCGGCTGGCCGGTGCCGTCGGCAAAAGTGCCAATATTGAATTGGTGAACCAACTCACAAAGCTGGGTGGCAACGGGCCGATCATGGCAAACGCGCTCGCGAGTTTTGGGATGCGGGTAACTTACCTTGGTACTTTGGGTTATCCGACTTTGCATCCGATTTTCCAGGATTTTGCGCGGCAGGCCGAGGTTTATTCCATCGCTGAACCGGGACATACGGATGCCTTGGAATTTGAGGATGGCAAGATCATGCTCGGCAAGCATTATCCCCTCAAGGATTTGACGTGGAAGAACATCCAGGAACGTTTTGGCCGGGACAAGTTCGAGGCGAAGTTTCAAGCGGCGGATTTGGTCGGGTTTGTGAACTGGACGATGCTGCCGTATATGAGCGAGCTCTGGGCCGCTTTATTGAAGGACCTCTGCCCCGCCCTGAAGGGGGCTCGACGCAAACTTTTCTTCGACCTTGCCGATCCCGAGAAGCGGACCAAGCAGGACATACAGGGGGCATTGGACCTGATTCTCCGTTTCCAGAAGTATTTCGATGTGGTGCTGGGACTGAACGAAAAGGAGGCTTTTGAGATCGGCGACGTGCTGGGGCTGAACTTGGAGGACCATTCTGTGCAGGGAGTGACCGAACTCACCGCGGAACTGAGCCGACAACTTCCAATCAATACCTTGGTTGTCCATCCGGTCTCTTACGCGTTGGCCGCAGGCGGTGGGGTTGTATCCTTGGTGGAAGGCCCTTACATTGCGAAGCCTTTAATCACGACCGGCGCCGGGGACCATTTCAATTCGGGTTTTTGCCTCGGCAAACTGCTCGGCTTTGAGAACGAACTTTGTGTCCTCACCGGGGTCACCACCAGCGGGCATTACGTCCGCACCGGGAAGAGCCCGACCATTCCGGATCTGGCCGGGATGCTGCGGGCTTGGCCGAATTAGGAATTTGCCTTGCGTGAGGGCTTAATGAAAATTGCAACGATATGAGTTTGAAAGTGGTAAAATTTGGCGACCCGGTGCTGCGCAAGAAGGGAGCCCGGGTTG
>JAQGOT010000210.1 GCA_028293465.1 Pedosphaera sp.
CAACGCCACGTCGCACAAGCGGTAAAGCGCCACAATCTCGTCCACATTCAAAGTTCGATACTGATAGATCAGCGGCGTCCAATGCACATTGCCGTAAGCGCCGATGATCCGGCCGACGCTCTGCTCCAGTTCCTCCTTCATCGCCTGATAACTCTCCACCCCAATGCGGGACGGAGCGACCGAGATGATGAAAACGACTTTGCCCCGCCAGTGCGGGTTTTTTTTCAGGAACAAATCGTAGCCGCGCAACCGGTTGATGAGGCCCTTGGTGTAATCAAGCCGGTCCACAGAAAAAATCACCTTTTGACCCGCGCACGTCCTGCGCAACTCCTCCACGCGCGCTGCCGTGGCATCGGATTGCGCCCGGCGCGCAAAGCCCTCGAAATCGATGCCCATGGGAAAGGTGTCCACCTTCACCACGTGATCCGGGAGCATCAAGCTGCCGAGCTGATGTTCGTAGCCGACCGTACGCAGCACGGAGGTCAGAAAATCGCGGGTGTAGTCGTGCGTGTGAAAGCCGATCAAGCTCGCGCCGAGCAGACCTTCGATGATTTCCTCCCGCCACGCGCGCGGCAGCATCCGGAAGATTTCGTACGACGGAAACGGAATATGCAAGAAGAAGCCCACGGGCATTTCGGGAAACCGCCTGCGTACCATCCGCGGCAGGAGCATCAATTGATAATCATGCACCCACACGAGATCGTCCGGACGCAGCACCTTCAAAAGCGCCTCGCCGAAAAGCTCATTCACGTCCTGATACTCACGCCAATAATCCTCCTCGTTGTGGGCCAGCGTCGGGAAATAGTGAAATAGCGGCCAGATCGTTTTGTTGCAGAAACCGTGATAAAACCGGTCCATCCTCTCCTCCGGCAAAAAAACCGGCCAGGCATGGAAATGCTCGGCCGCATATTGTCGAACGGTTTCCTCGTGTTCCGGTGCGACACTACAGCCCGGCCAGCCCACCCACAGGAATTCCAGATCTTTCCCCGGCCGGGTGGCGTGTTGCAAATAGCTCCACAATCCCGTCGTCAGTCCGCCCGCACTGACCGTAAATCGTGGTTCCCCATCAATGATCGATGCCGTAAAGGGCAGCCGGTTGGAAACAATGACTAAACGCATGATTGATCTTTTCTCCTCGCCACGGTTTTCGCGGTGGACGAGCCCTGCGTAACCCTGACGAATGACTTATTCGTAACCGCAACCTATCACACGCACCAGCCCACGTCGAAATGCTGTCGGCCTAAACCAGGCCCTGCGCTCGGCTCTGAGCGCAAAATGCCGTTGCGCCACCGGCTCTGGGATACCCTCACGGGCATGGTGAACCTTTTGGTGGACCAACGATCCTTTTAAACCTCTCGCGATCCATTAGCTCGCAAGCCCTTGCTGCACAGTTGCAAGCGTTTGGAGGCAGGGAGCGGAGAAACACCTCGCCGGGATCGTCCGGCTTGGATTTTCGGCCACTGTATTCTTGCGGGTCATCCAGCCGATCATCCGGGCCCCCACCACCTCCCGCCCAAAATAAATCAGCTCTTCATGAATGCCGACACCCACTTTTTTTGCACTGGGAAAGGCCGAATTGAGACAAAAGCCGGGGCTATTTGCCCTTCCGCTCAAGCGATTGCAACGGCTCAATCCAACGCTGGTGTTCGAGTGAAGCAGGCTCGGCGGCGAGATTCACCCGTGGATCAACGAGCAGTTGCGCGGGCCGGCCGTTGAGCGACGCCAGCACTTCCGCGCGCACTTCAACCTTGGCCAACCCTTCCCGGCCATATTCCGCAGCGAGGAAATGTGCGAACTGCCGGATCAACTCCGGTTGCCTCGCCATGATGGAGGCCTGAGTCCGGGTCAAATCCTGGCGCGGATCCACCCGCCACGTTTTCTGCTGCGCCGGATCGGTGACGAGGAACTCGGCCCTCGCCTGCTTGTCGCGCAGTTTCATATGCCAGGAAAAGTAATGCCCCTCCTCGGTCCAATTGACATTCCCCGGATACAGGAAATGCCGCAACGGCATCAGGCACTGCCAGACGAGATGGCACGCGATGAATGCGAGGAGCGCGCATTGTTTTCCGCCCAGCGCCAGCGGCGCACGCGGGGCGGTGACTCGTGATGCTCCCGCCCTGCGCCCAATCCCGAACCGGCGCGGCCAATTGGGCGAAAAGAACAAGAGCGAAGCTCCGATCATCAGCCATGGAAAAATTCCGATGCTGAACAATCGCGCGTTCATGAGGTTGAACGCCAGTACTACCACAAACCCAATCACCCGCGTCCGTTTCCAAAGCAGCAGCGGTATCGCCAGGAGGTCAATCAGCAGTCCGCCATAACTGAACAAATACACCATCCATTCTTCGGTAAACCAACGGCCCAGCACCGGAAAGTCCGTCCGCGCAGCCAGCCACGTTCGCAACGGTTCACCGCGCAGCCAATCGCCATTGAGCTTCGCAATGCCGCCAAAAAAATAAGCGATGCTGATCTGCGCGCGCAGCAGCCAGAGCGTCCAGGCGGGAGTGGTGTCGGAGCGCATCGCCGCCTTGCGCCACGCATCCACCGAAAACGCCCCGTTGGCCGGCACAAGGAGCATCAGAAGGCTGAGCAGGCAGATCAGATAAAAATGATTGAGATACTCCGTGGCTTCGAGCAGGAAAACGTAGGTGAAGCCAAGGCAAAAAGTCACGGCGCTCAACCGATACCAGCACCCGAGCATGATCCCCAGCGCCGCCAAACCCAGCAACCCAAAGAGCACGTACATCCCAACCCCGGGCAACGGTTGCACCCAATCAAAACCGTAATAGGTGAAGTGAAATTTCGGCGCGATGAAAAGTTTATACACCCACCCGCCAGTGATCCCCTTCAGGATTTCATACAGCAGGAGCCCGCCAAACGCGATGCGGAACACCGCCAGCCATGCAATGTCCACCGGCACAAAACAGCGTTGCCAGAGCTTTCCCGGAACCTCAACTGGTGCTGCCGCTGATGAATGCGGAAGGGACTGAGCGACGCCTGTGCCCATGTCTCAAAGCATCGCCAAAACCGGCAAACCGAAACGGCGGGGTCGCACCCCGCCGGGTTGGCAACTCAAGTTGCGTGTCATTTGATGATTAACTCCAGGTTGCCCGTGGTCGGCGAGCTGTTCAAACCACCCGCTTTGGCTGAGGCCCGAAGGCCGATCAAATAGCGGTCGGTGATTTTATTCACGGAGGAGTCTATGAGCGAACTGAATTGCGCTGCGGTCGGTCGGTCGCCATGTTCAAAGAAGCTTTTCAGGATGGTTCGAGAGACACTCCCTCGGGAGAGAAACACCCCGGAACTGCCGTTTCCGACAGAGGATCTGCCCCCGATCGTTCCAGCCTCGCTACTTTTGTCCAGCCCGATCCAGCATCCCCTCACGACGTTGCAGTCCGGGCCGCCCCACGGATTGTCACCCGCGAAGGTGGCCGCGCTCGAAACCCGGCAGCTCGCCGCGTTGGCGGATTTGTCACAGTAACGGCCGGTTTGCGGATCGAGATATCTTCCTCCGGTTGCCGCATACAGTCCGCTCTCCGCATCCCAGAACATGCCCCGGAAGAGGAACGGATTGCCTTGCGGCGACGAGGTCACCGGCAGGCCGCCGCCGTCAACGAGCGGTGAGCCATCGGCTGCCAAGAATTGCGGCTGGCCGTAATCATCATACTCGTAACGTTCAACCACCGCCCCCCCGCTGTCCGTCAGGGCGAGCAGGTTGCCCACGTCGTCGCAAT
>JAQGOT010000216.1 GCA_028293465.1 Pedosphaera sp.
CGCCGGAATTGGTCAGGCCGTCGGTGGCCTGGTAAGTGAAGCTGTCCACCCCCACGGAGTTCGTGTTCGGGGTGTAGGTAAAGCCACCGTTGGTGTTCAGCCTCACGGTTCCGTGTCGGGGCGCACCGGCCAAATCCGCACTCAAGCTTCCCGCGCTGGTGCCTGGGGTGTCGTTGGCCAATACACCCCGCGCCACCACCGTTAATCCGGTTCCTTCCTGTCCGCTGAACGTGTCGTCCCGGACCGTCGGGGTCAGTCGATAATTTACCACCACATTCGTCACCGCGGTCCCGACCAGGAGTTTGACCACCTGATTCGTGATCCGGTAGCTGTTCCCCGCCGCGGCGATACCGTTGGTGAAGACCTGCAGGTTGTAAAAAGTCGCGCCGGGGAGGCGCATTTCCACCGCCGTGTTGGTGTCACCGGCCCCCGTGATGGCCAGGGTGAGCATGGCCTGGGTGCCGTTGGTGGCGAAGGACGGCGTGATCTGGGCGGTTCCCCGCTTCAACCACCACTGGTAAATATCTGCGGTATTGGCCGACCACATGCGCGGCTTGCCCAGGCTGTAGGTCACGTATTCGGAGGCGACCGCGCCCGCCGGACCGTTCCCGGCGGAGGAACTGTGGGAATAGATGTTGATCAGCGCACCCAGGTTATAATAAGCGTCCACCGCCGCGTGAACGCTGGCAAAGTCATGCCCGTCTTCCAAGGCCTGCCCGATCTGCGAGCCGACAAACCAATCACTCACGGGCAAGGTGAGGAAAGCATAGCGCTTGTCCGGCACCTGCGTCGAAAGGGTCCAGTGCGGAAAAGGGCCCAGCTTTTGTTCCCCGGCGGCATGGATGCCCAATTCCTCCTGAAGCTGATAGGAGCCTTCCCGGGTCGCGTTGAAATAAGGCGCGACCCACAGCCGCAGGCCGCCCCCGTTATTGGAGCCGGGGATCCAACCGTGGATATCAGTGAACGAATTCGAGATGGACGCTAACGCGTAAGCTTTGCCGTTGGCATAACCGGGCGGGTTCAGATCCAGCACTTCATCCGGCCCCCAGTGCCAGTAGTCGTAGTCGTTGGTGGTCAGGGCCGGGTTGTAGATATTGATGTTCGTCCAGCCACCGTTGTGCGGGCCGACGGTGGCGCTGTAATTGGAAACGGCCCGCTGCAAGCTGGCGATGGTGGCCGCGGGGTTGGGCATGTTTTCGCGCAACTCGCCCGTGCAAAAAAAGTAGTCGCCTTTGGCTCCGGCTGAAGCTTCAAATTGCGCGGAACCTTCGATGGAGGTGATCAAGCTGGGCGTGGCCTCCATGTCATGGCGGAAGATGACGGCGGCATCATAAGGATAGGGCCAGGGGCTGAGCTTGGGCAGGGGTAATTGCGCGGACTGAAAAGCCCATTCGATGGCGTTCCTGAGGATGCCATAAGCATACATGCCCGGCGCCCAGCCGCCGTGGGCAATCAACGGCTGCATGGCCGCATCGTAGATAAAGAAACCTTTTCCGAACGGCTTAACCAGCAGGTAGGGACGCGTATCTCCTTGGGCCAGAACGCTGGCACCACTGGGCTGAACCTGCCACACCAAATGCGCCAGTCCCGTCGGAGGGTTGCCAACATGATTCGACTCGGGCCAGGAGGTTTCCTCGGAGGAGGAGGGCATCTGCCAGATGAGTGCTCCGGCTGGAATATGGGTCACGAGCGGGTGGTTGGAGACGCGGGAAAAAGTATTGTTCAGCATCCAGTTGGTCAGTCCGGGTTTGACCATGTGCAGGCCCAGCTCGTTGGCAAAGGCGAAATCACCCCGCGTGGTTCCGTCGATGTTGCGGGTGAAGGAGGAGGAGCCCACGAACAGGAAACCGCCCGCCGCCACGTAGTTGGTCAACCGGGCGATCTCATCGTCCCGGATCGCCTCGCAGGCCAGGCTGATCAAAATGGGATACTTGGGCAGGCCGTTGGTATCGAGCAAGGCGCCGGCGCTGATATCCGCGTCGCCCACCACGGTGAAGGCCGTGCCGTCGGAGCGGAGGGTTTCCTTGACGGCATCCGGCATGACGAAGTAATGCCAGTTGGTGGGCCACCACTGAAACCCGGTGGTGCCCGGGCCGGTCAGCGTGGGTGTCAGGGCCGGCTGGGACTCCAAGGCGCGGGTCAGTTCGGAGTCATGGATGGCCACCAGCGGTTGGGCGGCTTGAACTTGATGCGCGATGCAGACCGCGAGGAGCAAGGTGGAAAGCAGGGCTTTTGACCCGGCAGATTTCCAGGTCGGCAGATGGCGGCGGTACAAAGAAAGGGTCTTCATGTTTCACCCCGTTGCACCCGACAACTTTGGCGAGAGTCATCGACTCCGCCGTTTTGATTTACGACACCCATAACCCACCGAGTCCGCAAGCCCATTTCACAGACAAGAAACATCGCGGAACAGTCTTCGTGCACCCGGAGGTCGATCCTCGCGGATCGCCGCCTTAATTTTTTCCAAACTAGCATAACCGCACCCGAAGAAGAAAATTTATTGTGTTACTTTTTTGCCAGGCACGAGCTGAAACGGCTCCGTAGAATTACGTCGCGGCGAAGGCCGTAAATGTTATTGGGATTTGCACATTTGTTTCATGCAGTTCAGACCGGCTCCCAAGCTGCCAGCCACCCTAGCGAGAAGCTTGTGATCCAGCAATGGGGGGTATCCCCCCATGCCGACAAGCCCGGCTTGGAGATTCCCAAGAAAAGGAGAGCCGGGAATGAGCGTTGTGACCGCGGTACCGGGCGAGGCGCTTACTTCACCAGCAACCGATAACCCACGCCTGATTCCGTGATCAGCAGTTCCGGCGCGGAGGGGTTCTCTTCGATTTTTTCCCGGAGGTGGGTCATGTAAACGCGGAGATAATGGGTTTGCTCCACGTAGGTCGGCCCCCAGACTTCCTTGAGAATCTGGCGGTGCGTCAAGACCTTGCCGGCGTGTCGAACGTAGAGCTGGAGCAAGGCATACTCGGTGGCGGTGAGCTTGATCGGCTTGCCCTTCACCTTCACGGTGCGGGAAGTCAAATCCACTTCCAGATGGCCGGTTTTGAAGACCGCCGTGTCGAGCGGCGCTTGCGCATGCCGTTGGGCGACCCGCAACCGCGCCAACAATTCACCGGTGCTGAAGGGCTTGGTCAAATAGTCGTCGGCACCATGGTCCAGCGCCGCAATTTTTTCCTCCTCCTGATCGCGCACCGACAAGATGACCACCGGCACATTGCTCCATTCCCGAAGGCGTTTAAGCACGGTGACCCCGTCCATGTCAGGCAAACCCAAATCCAACACGACCACATCCGGTCGTCGTTGGGCGGCTTCGGCGAGTCCGGTTTGTCCGTTGGCGGCCTCAAACACCCGGTAGCCGTTGGCTTCCAAACTGATTTTCAAAAGTCGGCGGATTTGAATTTCATCATCAATGATGAGGGCAACGGTGGTGGGGCGTTCCTGGCTCATGGCGTCTCCCCCGACATGAGCGGCATTTCCGTGATGGGCAGGAAGAGGGTGAACGCTGCGCCGCCGCCGGGCTGGTTTTCCGCCTGCACGCGGCCGTTTTGGGCCTCGACGAAACCTCTCACAATGGAAAGACCCAGACCGGTTCCGCCGGTCAACGCGCCGGGCGCCCGGTAGAACTTGTCGAAAATTTTGGGCAGGGCCGCGGGCGGTATGCCGGGGCCCGCATCCGCCACGCTCAAGGCTAGTTCGTCACGTTGGACCTGGACGGTGACCCGCACGGGTGTCCCCGGCGGAGTATGAAAGGCCGCATTCAGCAACAAATTGGTCAGCGCCTGCTCCATCAAAACAAAATCCATCCGCACCAGCGGAATCCCGGGCTTGATCATGAGCTCAAGTTTGTGTCCGGACAATTCTTTCCGGATCGAGTTGACGGTCACGTTGATCAAATCCCCGACCTCACACCAATCCATTTTCGGTTTCACGTGGCCGGATTCCACGCGGGTGATATCGAGCAGGTTGCCGACCAGCCGGTTGAGCCGGGCCACGGCCATCTTGATCTCATCCAGCAACGCATCCGCAAACCCTGCCCGGGCCAGCATGGTGGGATCGTTCAAAGTGCTGACCGCACTGGCGATGGCGGCAATGGGCGTGCGCATCTCGTGGGAAATCGAATCGAGCAAGGTCTTGCTCAGCCGTTCCGACTCGGCGGCCAGGCGGGATTGCTGGGCGGCATCATGCAGCCGTTGCCGGTCGATGACGAGCGCCGCCTGGCGCACAAACGCTTCGAGCAGATTATTCTGTTCCAGGTTGGGAGCGCTGGTCTGGGGCAACCGCACCCCCATCACCCCCAGGACTCC
>JAQGOT010000267.1 GCA_028293465.1 Pedosphaera sp.
GACCAGGACGGCGGGCACGCCCCAGTCCGCCCAGAAGCGATCCGCTTTGAAACCCAAGATCCAGCAAAGTGTAATCATCCAGCAGAGCGGCTGGCTGAACCAGTCGGACTCGCCTTTGGTTTGTTGCCGACGCCAAAGGAACACGATGGCGACCAGGGCGAGCGTGCTGAATTCACCGTAACTGGGGGTCAATTCACCGACCAACATCCATTGCGGCACATGCTCCTTGGAGATCGAGCCGGCCATCGCCACGGCTTGCTTCAAGAACGCGATCGGCTTGCCGGTCAGCAGCGCGCCCCCAAACGAGCCGACGAGCCAGCAGGCCGTCAGCGAAAAGCCGGCCCGCCACCAGCGCGCGAGGAAGAACGCGGGCAATGGCAGAACCCAGAGATACCAGGCTCCGTGCACCCAAACCGAAAGCCCGATGGCCGCGGTAGTGAGGATGATTTTGGACCAAGAGGGATTTTTGGCGGAGGGTTTGCACCAGGAGAAGAGAATGCCGATGAGAATGGCTTCAGTCAGCAGATAAGGGCGCGCCTGGGTGAGGCGGGTCATCAATTCGGGGATCGCCACCAACTGCGCCAGCAAGGCGGCCAGCCACGCCTCGGGGCGGCGCACCCAAGGCAGCGGGGCGAGAAACAGACAGAGCAACAAACCGGCGACCGAGAAGCTGACCAGCGCGTCGAGGTTCCAACCGGCATTTTGATGCAAGCAGCGCAGCAACCACTCCCAACCCGGGCTGTGATCAATGGTGTATTCCGGCCGCATCACCACGATCTGAGAGTAGGGCTTGTCGATAAACGCCTTGGCGACGTGCCGACGGGCATCGCCGGCCGGGAGGAAACCGTAACTGATGATTCTGAGGGAGATTAAAAGCAGGGTCAGCCCGACAATGAGCCAGGCGGCGAGGGGCACGTACCGATCCATGGGCGAGGCCTTGGGCGACCCTTGAGCGGGAGTTTCGGTCATTTGATCGTGGGCTTGGGCGTTCACGGCGGGAAGCATAGTAAGCTCACTCCCGGTTGTCCATGCTCGGTTAACTTTTGGCCGGCGGCAGCGGGGGCTTGCCAGTTGGGGAAAACGGTCTAGGTTGGATGAAATCATCTGGAGCCCGCAAAATTATGAACCCCGAAGAACGCAATCATTCGGTCGCGGATGCTTCCCGTTTGCACCTGCCGCGTCGCACGTTCCTGAAGGGTGTTTTGGCGGGGGCGGGAGCCTTGACGTTAGGGCCTGATCTGCTGGCGGTGGATCAATTGGCGGAGAAGGTGGCGCTGCCGAAACCGGATTACCGCGGGCCCAATATCATTCTGGTCCGGTTCGGGGGCGGGGTGCGGCGGCGGGAGACCATCGATGCCAAGCATACTTACGCGCCGTTTTTTTGTCATGAATTGACGAAGCGAGGGACACTGTTCACGAAGATGGAGATCGATTCCTTTCAGGATATAAATACGAGTCACGGCGAGGGGACGCTTTATCTGACGACGGGCAAGTATGAAAAGTTCAAGGATGTGACCGGGCGATTTCTGGGCGCGCGGTTTGAGGCCTCGGTGCCGACGGTGTTTGAATATTTGCGCAAGGCTTACCAGGTGCCGGCGCACCAGACGTTGATTGTGAACGGGGAGGACCGGGGCGACGAGGAGTTTTACAATTTCAGCAATCATCATCTGTTCGGCGCGCGGTATCGTTCCAACACGCTGAGCCTGCGGCGGTATAAGACATTCTTGCTCCGTCGGCAGATTGAGGCGGGGAAGTGGACGGGCAAGGAACTGGCCAAGAAGCGGGCGGACCTGGAGAAGATGGAGTCGATCGATTACCGGCACACGGAAGCGAACGGGCAGGGGGCGGAGTTGGATGGCTTCTGGCAGCGCTGGCGGGAGTTCTACGGGGAAACGGGTTTGGTGAATCCGCGCGGCGACCGGTTGCTGACGGAGTTGACCATTCGCGCGCTGAAGGAGCTGCGGCCCAAATTGATCATGGTGAATTATAATGATCCGGACTATGTGCATTGGGGGAACATGACGCATTACACCCGGGGCGTGACGGTGATTGATGAGGGGTTGCGGCAGTTGGTGGCCACGGTGGAGGCGGATCCGGAGTATCGCGACAACACAATTTTCGTGGTGGTGCCCGATTGCGGACGGGACAGCAATCCGTATGTGGCGGTGCCGTGCCAGCATCATTTCAACTCGCGGTCGGCGCATGAGATTTTCGCGTTGTTCTTCGGGTCCGGGATCCGACGAGGGGTGGTGGTAGACAAGCGGGTGGACCAGATCCAGGTGGCGGCGACCCTTGGCCGGATGATGCAGATGCCGACGGAGTTTGCGGAGAAACGGATTCTTGAGGAGGTGTTCGCATGAACACCGCCGTGGGGGTTCCGCCGGTCATCAGAGCCGCGCGTTCCGCGTCGGAAGGTTTGCGCGCGGTGGCGGCCGCATTTTGGAAATGTGCGGTGTTCGTCTGGAAATTTGTGGTCGGAATGATTTTGTGCCAGAGCCTGGTCGGGGGTGTGTTGATTGTGGGTTGGACCTATCGTTTGATGCAGCGGACGGCTTACAAGCGTTGGTGGCAACGGAGCGAGTTGCACGTCCAAGGCCGGAGTTTCCGGGAATTCATCGCGGATGAACCGGTCACGCAAGCGCACCGGCATTGGCCGAATTGGCTGGTGGAGCAGAATGCGCTGGAGGCGGTACGCAAGCAGCCATTCAAAGCGCTGGTGCACTCGTTGTGTTTGAATTTGCGAATTGGAGCGCAAGGCATTTTTAACACCTGGATGCTGACGATGCCCGGTTGTGTGTTGATGTGGTTTTCATGGTATGACGGTTGGAACAACTCCTTCAGCAAGGGCTACGAACAGGCCGTGGTGGGACCACTCACGGGTATCCTGGGCCTTTTGATTTTTATCGTGGCGATGCTTTATGTGCCGATGGCGCAAGCGCGACAGGCGGCCACCGGGGAGTGGCGATCGTTTTACCAATTTCGCCTGGTGCGGCGGTTGGTGTTGCGGCGTTGGCCGGCTTGTCTGGGGCTGGGGGTGCTTTACTCGCTCTTCTCAGTTCCCATCCTGGCGTTGCAAATCATGCCGCAATTTTTTCCGCAGATGAACAAGCAATCGGCCGAGCTGTTGGCGGCGATGACGGAAAAGCAGATCGCGGATGGCCTGGACGGATATTTTTTCGTCGCGGCGGCGGTTGTATTCCCGGCTTACGTGGTGTTGCGATTGGTGGCGGCCCGAATTTATGCCACGGGATTGTTGGCAGCGGTGGAGGAGGGAGCGGTGGCGATCGAGGCCCTGGCAGAAAGGGAGCGGGCGGCGCTGGGCCGGCTCAATCTGCTTCAAGTGCGGAGCGCTCCGGGACGGCATGTTTTGATCCGGTTGGTGGGGACAACAGTGAACTGGGTGTTTTGGGGAACGGCGACAGTGGTGATGCTGCTGGTTTGGTTTTCGTTTGCCGCCCAAATATATATCGGGCAATTCATGAACTACATTCCCGGGCTGGGATGGCTTAATCAACCGCTGGTGCAACTCCCTTGGTTTCATCACCTGCCGCATGCGATGAAGTAGGCATGGGGTACGGATCAGCAGATCGTAGCGCTCAGCCCGCCAATGCCTGCTCTCCGCAAAAAAGCTGTTTCCAAACGGCCATCTGCGGCTAGATTACGAGCGGCTGATTATCATGAGCACGATCGTTAAAATTTGCGGCATTACAAATCCGGCCGACGCCCTGGCCGTCGCCGAGGCGGGAGCGGATGCGGTGGGGTTTATGTTTTACGAGCCGAGCCCGCGGAATGTTTCGCTGAGTGCCGCCGCGGAGATTGCGCGGCAACTGCCGCCGTTCATGATCAAGGTGGGTGTGTTCGTGAATGCGCCGGAGGAAGCTGTGGTGCATGCGATTGGCGAATGCGGATTAAACCTGCTGCAATTTCACGGCGAGGAAACCCCGGAGTATTGCCAGTTATTCCCCGTGATGACCGTGAAAGCTTTCCGCATCCGGGACGAGGAATCGCTCAAGGCGCTGCCCGATTACAAAACCGATGCCTGGCTGCTGGATGCCTATGTGCCGGACAAGCAGGGTGGCACGGGCGCCACGTTCAATTGGGACTTGGCCATTGAGGCGCAAAAGCTCGGGCGTCCGATTTTTTTGGCCGGCGGTTTGACGGCGGAGAACGTGGGGGAGGCGGTCCGCAGAGTGCGGCCCTATGCCGTGGACGTTTCCAGCGGCGTCGAGGCCTCGCCCGGCAAGAAGGATCACCAGAAGGTGCGCGCCTTCGTAAAGGCAGCCAAAGCCTCCGATCAGTAAGCAGCCGCCACCCGTCCTCGTTCCCGGACGTGCTCCTCTTCCATGTGTTTGGAACGTGCAGACATCACATTCGCGCGGCCAAGGTAGCCGATCACTTGGCGCGGGTTTTGGCGGTTCACCACCGGGAGTCGACCAATGCCATTTTTGAGCATCTTGTTGATGGCCTCGTTTAACAATTCGTCGGAATAGGTCACGATCGGGTTCTCCTTGCCGGCTTCCAGCACCGTCCGGCTCGCGGCAGATTTACCCTGCAATGCCCGCATCACATCTCCGCGGGTGATGATGCCAACTAATTCGCCTCCGTCGTTCAGAAGCAGGGTGCCCTGCCGGCTGGTCAGTTGCGGGTCGCCTTGCGCGAGGAGATCAGCGAAGCGGGTGACGCTCATATCGGCGGGAATGGTCGGGGGATTTTTATCCATGACCTCGCCGACGCGGAGCAGATGAAACAGATCCACGCTGTACTCGCGCGTGATGTGGTGGCCGCGGCGCGCGAGTTTCTCCGTGAGAATCGAGCGCCGGAGCAGAAGGACCGTCACGCCCAAGGCGGCGACACAGCCGATCATCACCGCGGGCAGGGCGTTCAAGTCGTGGGTCAATTCCAGGATGAAGACCATGCCGGTCAGCGGCGAGCGCATGGTGCCGCCCATGATGGCCGCCATGCCGACCATCGCCCAAAGGCTGGGGTCGCCGACGGAGATCCAGCGCGAGGCCAGCGCCCCCAAGGCACCGCCCATGATGAGCAACGGCGCAAGCACGCCACCCGAGGTTCCGGACCCAAGTGCAAGCGACCAAACCAGCGCCTTGCCAACGAGCAGGCCGAGTAGTGCCATCCCGAGCAATTCTCCACGCAGGAGCGCGTGAATCATCCCGTAACCCACGCCCAGCACGCGGGGATCAAGATATCCGCCAATGCCGACAAATACCGCACCGATGGCCGGCCACCACATCCAGTGAATCGGCAGCTTCTCGAAGAGATCCTCGAAAGCATAGACCAACGTGGTCAGCAGCCCTGAGAACAAGCCCGCAGCGACGCCGATTGCCAGAGCGACGCCCAGTTCAGCCGGGCTCATGGCACCATGGGGCAGCACCGGAAAGATCGGGCCCGCGCCGAGCAAGGGTACGCGCAAAACCGAAGCGATCACCGCCGCCACCGTCACAGGAATGAAGCTGCGCGGCTTCCATTCGAAAAGCAGCAGTTCGATGGCGAGGAGCACCGCCGCCACCGGCGTGGCGAAAATGGCCGCCATGCCGCCCGCCGCCCCGGCCACGAGGAGCGTTTTCCGTTCCGCGGCGGAGAGGTGGAAGAGTTGCGCGAACAGCGAGCCGATGGCGCCGCCGGTCATGATGATGGGGCCTTCCGCGCCGAAAGGACCGCCGGTGCCGATGGAAATGGCGGAGGAAACCGGCTTGAGCACGGCGACCTTCGGCTCGATGCGACTCCGGCCGATGAGGATGGCCTCCAGCGCCTCGGGAATGCCGTGGCCGCGAATCTTCTCCGAGCCGAAGCGGGCCATCAGGCCGATGGCCAGACCGCCGACGGCGGGGGCCAGCACCATCCATGGGCTGCGGACGGCATGGGACAGAGGGATGGCCACCGAGTTCAG
>JAQGOT010000269.1 GCA_028293465.1 Pedosphaera sp.
CGCCGGAAGACTTGGCGGCGTTCGAGCGCAAGCGGGAAGAGACAAGAGGAATTGGACACGGGGTAAGTGAGGTCCTCAAGAATCTGATTCACATGCCCAAGACGATGGTTCAACTGGCGTTCGTTCAGTTTTTTACCTGGTTCGCACTCTTTGCGATGTGGATTTACACGACCCCGGCGGTGACCAGTCATATCTTCAAGACTTCTGACACGACCTCATCACTCTATAACGAAGGAGCCGATTGGGTGGGGGTGATGTTCGGCACCTATAATGTTTTTTCCGCCGTGGCAGCGTTTCTGTTACCGTGGCTGGCCATCAGAACCAGTCGAAAAATGGTTCATACCGGCTGCCTGACGTGCGGGGGCCTTGGTCTGGCCTCAATGTTCGTGATTCACGACCATCATTTCCTGTTGGTTTCGATGCTCGGTGTCGGTTTGGCCTGGGCGAGCATCTTGTCCATGCCGTATGCGATTCTGGCGGGTGCGCTCCCGAAAGAGAACGTCGGGGTTTACATGGGCATCTTTAACTTCTTCATCGTCATTCCACAGATCGTGGCGGCTGGACTGCTCGGGTATTGCATGAAAACGTTCCTCGGCAATCATGCGATCAACGCAATCGTGCTCGGCGGTGCGTCGATGATTGTGGCGGCGATTTTGGTCGTCTTTGTCAATGATGCGGATGAACAGCGCTCCAATCCAACGTGAGAAATGGCTGCCATTGCAGGTTTGCGATTATGAAGGCTAAGAGAGGTTCAGCAAAAGTTCTGCTTTTCTGCTGGCTTGGTATCATGAGCAGCGGGATGGCACTCCGCGCGGCTCCTGAAGTCCAGAAGGTGGAACCGCCCAATTGGTGGGCCGGGCATTCGATCAACCCCGTGCAGGTCTTGATCCGCGGGAAGGATTTGGCCGGAGCGCGAGTAGAAAGCCCGGGCGTAGGGTTGCATGCTGGGAGGGTGCGAGTGAATCCAGCAGGTACCTACTTGTTCGTGGACGTAGCCATCGATTCGCAAACCGAACCGGGACAGCATCCATTAACGATCATCACTGCAGCTGGGACGGGTACCGCTACTTTCGAAATTTCCAAGCCGCTGCCAACGGAAGGACATTTCCAAGGCTTTTCCCCCGATGACGTCATTTATTTGATCATGCCCGACCGCTTTGCAGACGGTGACCCGGACAACGATGACCCGACGGTTTCGCGCGGTTTGTTCGACCGCAAGAAGAGCCGTTATTATCATGGCGGCGATTTTCAAGGCATCATCAACCATCTCCCCTACTTGAAAAAACTGGGTGTGACTGCGCTCTGGTTGAATCCGTGGTATGACAACGTGAACCATTTGAACGCTCGTGAGAAATACACGTCGGAAAATCGGATGGCTGCGCACGGCGAGCCGATCACCGATTACCATGGTTACGGGGCAGTGGACTTTTATGGGGTGGAGGAACATTTCGGCGATCTGGCCAAGCTGCAGGAGTTGGTCGAGGCCGCGCACAAGGCGGGGTTGAAAATCATCCAGGACGCAGTGCCGAATCACACCGGGCCGTATCATCCCTGGGTCACGAATGCCCCTACGGCCACCTGGTACAATGGCACTCTGCAACAGCACCTGACCAACAATTGGCAAACGTGGTCCCTGACCGTCCCAAACGCGCCTGCGGATCAGCGGAAGCAAACCCTGGAAGGATGGTTCCTTGATATTTTGCCGGACCTCAACCAGGAGGACCCGGATTGCGCGCGTTATCTGATTCAGAATAGTTTGTGGTGGGCGGGCGTGACCGGCCTAGATGGCATCCGGCTGGATACGCTGCCGTATGTGCCGAGAACTTTCTGGCGGGATTGGCGGGCCGCCGTCAAAGCGCAATATCCTGACATCGCCGTGGTGGGCGAAATGTTCGATGGCGACACCGCCAAGGTTTCCTTTTTCCAAGGCGGTTGCGCCCGTTTCGATGGGGTGGATTCGGGGATCGAATCGCTTTTTGATTTTCCCCTGTACTATTCCATCCGGAAGACATTCGCCGTAGGCAAGAGCATGGAGGAACTTCCGCGGGTATTGGACCAGGACAACCGTTACGTGGATCCAGCCCGGTTGGTGACCTTTCTCGGATTGCATGATGTTAGCCGTTTCATGAACGAGCAGGGCGCGTATGCCGCCGGATTAGAGCTGGCTTTCACGTTTCTTCTCACCACCCGCGGCATTCCGATGATTTATTTTGGTGACGAAATTGGCATGCCGGGCGGGAATGATCCGGACAACCGGCGTGATTTCAACGGCGGTTTCCCCGGCGATTCGCGTAATGCTTTCGAAGCCAGCGGACGAACGCCGAAGGAAGCGGAGATTTTCAACCTAGTGCGCCAACTCCTGCGGTTGCGGGCTGAATGGGAGCCGTTGCGCCGTGGCAAGCTGGTGAGTTTGGCCGTGAGCAACAAAGCTTATGCCTACGCCCGCAGTTCAACGGTAGGAACAGCGATAGTGATGCTGAACTCCGGGATCGGCACAACCACGATCGAATGCGAGGTGAAGTCCATCGGTCTGGGCGATGGGATTGTATTGCACGACCAACTTGGCAAGGGGCCGGAACTCCGGGTGCAAGCCGGAAAGGTGAAAATGATTTTGGGAGCCCGTTCGGGTTCCATTTATTTGTACGGGCCGCCTAACGAGGGCACACCCAAGCGGGCCCGTTAACGCAGCGCCATCCCGCACGGTTCACGGTTTGGGGAATGGAGATGGCGAGACGAAATGATGGCGGCGCTGATGCCAGATCCAAGGTGTAGCCGCAACGATCACGACTATCGGCAACCAGACCCAGTAGCGGCTCACCAACTCCCCGGCCCGCCTCCTCCGGGCGGCTGCGGCGGGGGCAGGCCTCTTCAGGTCAGCCGGTTTTTTGCCGGACCAATCTTTGGCTTCAACATCCGCATGATTATTGATCAACAATTCGATCAGCGGTTTGGATCCGTTCAGGTAGGCCAGGTGCAAGGCGGTTCGTCCCATGGGGTCCCGCGCGTGAACGCTTGCCTGATACGCCAGCAATAGCTGTGCGACCTCCACATGACCATTCTGCGCCGCCACCAGGAGCGGCGTAGCCCCAAACCAATTCGTAAGATTCACCAGTTGACGGTCAAATGTTAACAATGCCTTGATCGCCGTCTGGTCACCCACTCTTGCTGCCTCAAAAATGTCCACAGTCACCCCATTGGGCAGGAGCTTTGGGACCGAGAACACGCTGTTGTTGGCCAGCGCCAAGGCTAATGGCGTCTGTCCGAGGCGGTTTGTGGCCCCTGCGTTCAAACCGAGCGCTCTCAAGGCTTCAACGGCCCGGAAATAGTCAGCTTTGGCCGCTTCATGCAGGGCTGTGTTTCCGTGAATATCCATCGCCTGCAAATCTGCCTTGTTATTCGCCAGCACCTGGAAGGTAACCGCCTCAGGCGAATCTCCCCTCTTCCAATCCGCGCCGGCAGCAGCCAGCCAAGGCGTGCGCCCTTCATTATCTCGGGCGTTTACTTCCGCTCCATGAGTGAGCAAGACTTGAAGCACCGTGTCGCTCCCGTTCAACGCCGCCACGTGCAGCGGTGTTTGGCCGCCAAGATCCCGCGCGTTGATGTCGGCACCGTGCTGCAAAAGTAATTTCACCAGGCCCTCCTCGTTCGAGATCGCGCCCGAGCCGCTCTCCCTGCGTTTGCCAAAGAAATGCAGGGCTGTCTCTCCGAGGGCGTTCGTTGCTTGCGCCCTGGCACCGTGATCCAGCAAAAAGTTTCCGGTGTTCCCGGCGTAGCGCACCCAGGTTGGCTTGGGACCTCTGTTCGCATCCCACTCTCCTCCCTCCTCATCCCACTGGGTCCCAGACCTTGCCTCGTAATGCAAGGCGGTGTTGCCCTCACCATCCTCAGCGTTAACGTTTGCCCCATGCGCGAGCAGGAGTTCCATGAGTTCCAGGGCATTGTGTTGCGCGGCGATGTGAAAAGGAGTGTTGCCGTTTTCATCCCGGGCATCGACTGAAGCGCCACCCTTCAGCAGTTCCTCCACCACCGCGTCGTTGCGATGGGCCACCGCTTCGTGCAACGGGGTGGTAACGCGCTGCTGGTTTGCCTGTTTCAAGCGGGTGGTTGCCATGAGCAACCGCACGATCTCCGGGTGCCCGTTTCTCGCCGCTGATTTGAGCGGTGTATCACCTGCGAGGGTGGGGGTGTCAGCTTGGGCCTTATGCGCCAAAAGCAGGTCCACAACCTCGGTGTTCCCGGCTTCGACTGCCAGATAGAGCGGGGTTGTGCCATGCCCGTCTGTTTGGTTCACCTCCGCTCCCGCCGCCAGGATTTTTTCAATAATCGCCTTGTCTCCTCCCTTGACCGCTCCGTGGAGCGAAGGTGTTAAAATGCCTCCGTCCTTCCCGGCGGTTCTTAAATAGGCCAACAGTGCAACCACCACTTCCTGGTGCTTATTCAGCGCCGCCAAGTCGAGCGGGGTGTCGTGATCCCGGCTCTGCACAAAGCCGGGCGTTTGCGCTGCCAGCAACCATCTCACGACCTCCGCTTGTCCCATGGCGGCCGCCCAATGCAAGGTCGTCCTGCCGCTCCCATCCACCGCCTC
>JAQGOT010000273.1 GCA_028293465.1 Pedosphaera sp.
CGGAATGATAGCATGGTATTTCAATGCGCCGCTCGAAAATTGTCTCTTCATTCTCAATTCCGGCCGTTTAATGAATAATCATTCGGAAAAACACCGACCCATTAGTTGGGGCAATGGGCAGCACCACCCGGTTTGTGGCGCTGGAGCCGGCCACGTTGACCCAGTTGGTACCCAAACCAACCCCCGGCGCGTTGGTTTGCGCCTGAAGTGTCCAGCCGATATGATCGGCCGGCCACGAAAGTGTCACCTGATTGCCTGAAACCTGCGTTACAATGTTGGTCGGCGTCACGTTGACGGTGGCAATCACTCCGAGCGTGCCATTGGACGCAAGGGAGCTGGTGTCCCACGCCATGCCGGAGCCGGGTGTGGAAGGAACGATATTGGTGAACGTGCCGGCATAGTTCGTTGCGCTGAACAAACTTAATTGGTCTCCTCCGGCCAGAGCGGTCCCCGTAATGGCAATCACCAGGGTTCCCCCCATCGTCACGGAATTCAATCCAACAACCGCCGTGTTGGTGATGGTTGTTTTGTTGATGGTCACTTTGTTGGTGCTGCCCGCTTGGAGAGTGAGATCGCCCGTCATGGTCAATGTGCCGCCAGTCGGAGTGACCGCCAGGGTGGAGCCCGGGCCAAAGGTCATTCCGCCGCCAAGGATCTTGCCATTGCCGGTCACCGTCTGGCCGTCACCGAGTCCCAAAACGACCGGAGCGGACAAGTTTAGCGTGCCGCCCCCATCAATCTGCACCAGCGAGCTGTTTCCCAGCGACGAACCGCTTGCCACCACCACCGTGCTGCCTGCGCGGACAAATGTCGGACCGCTGTAAGTATTGGCGCCATTGAGCCACAGCGAATGCCCCGCAGCCGCCCCGAGGGAATCATTCGTCACCGCGGCAAATCCACCGGGCCCGCCGATATTGCACGCCAATCCAAAATCCGTCCGCATGACAATGGTGTTGGTCCCGAACAGTGTCAGAGTGCCGGCAAAGCTGTTGCTGCCACCGGCCGAATTAAAGGTTCCACCGTTGCTGAGCACCAAGTTCTTGTTCAACTGCGGTATCTCCGCCCACAATCCAAAAATGGTCCCGGGGCCCACCGTGATTGTGCCCGTGGGATCGCCCAATGTGGCCTGATTTTGGATTCCGAGAACACCGGCCAAAATATTGATGTCCTTGAATCCCGTATCCCCGGCGGCTGGCAGCCAGATTTGCCCGCCACCAATCTTGGTCAAGTTAAACCCATTCCCAGACACAGTTCCACCGGCGTGCAAGTCCCAGCGTCCAGTAACGGCAATCGTGGTGTCCCCCGCCAGCGTCATGCTGGAAATTACTTGATGTGGCGATCCGTTCGCCGACGAATCCATCAAAGCCCCTGCGCCGTTGAACCCGGCACCGGAGACAACGATGTTTTTCAAGCTGGCGTCAATGTCGTTGAAGTCCAGCGAACCACCGTTGGTAACATACAGCGGCGCAAAAGCCTGGCCCAACGCTGCATAGTTGCCGTATTGCAGCACGCCGTTTGTCACCACCAATGTGCCGCTGTAGCCCAGGTTGTTCCCCGTCAATTGCAACGTGTTGCTGCCGGCCTGCACAATGGTGCCGAGGCCGTTTCCATCGTCGCTGATGGTGGCCGCAACCGCGGCCGCGTTCGTGCTCTGGAGGTTGAAAGCCAGGATGCCTTGATTGTTGATGATGGAACTGAAGGTGGGCGCGTTCGACAGCGCCAAGGTCACCAGGCCCGCCGTTTCCTGCTCCACGCTGCCGGCCAGTGTCCCGGAGCCTGCGAAAGTATAGTTCACATTCACATTGCGGCAGAGGATGGTGGCGCTGATGGCACCGGCGAGGCTTACCACGTTCGTCGCCGCCGTGTCGTCAAACGTTACGATGTCGCCGTTAAAAAAGGTTGTGTTCTGGGATGTGGAAGCATCCAGCCAGTTGGCCGTGGTCTGGTCCCATGTGTTTGGCGCCGGGGACACACCGCCTTTCCACACCAATGGAATCGGATTTCCGCTCACCTGTACCTCCAGGTAAGGGGCCGTTGTGGCCGGATCAAGGAACGTGAATGTATAATTCGGATTGGAACTGACCGCGCGGAGATTCGCCAGTCCACCGCTCGCCAGCGCGCCGTCGTATTGCAGCACGATGTAAGGCGTGCTGGTATCGAGGAGGCCAACCGGGGCGAACTGGAACGTCACCACGCCCGATAACGCCAAGTCGTTCGTAACGTGAATGAAGCTGTTAACGGTCCCGTCCACGCTGCCTGGGTTGCTGCCCAGAACCATAAGGTTCGTGCTGTCTGTCTGGCTGAGGAAATCGACCCCGAGCAATCCGGGCGCGCCGTTGCCGACGTTGACGATCGATCCCGCCTGATTCGTCAAATTGCCCACAATCGAGTGCTTGCCCAAGCCGGTCAACGTCTGTCCCAAGCTCAAGGTCAGTCCGCTGCCGGCGCTCACGTCCAGGGCGGTTCCGGCCGCGAGCTGGATGAGCGAACTATTACCCAGGGAGGAATTGGCGCCGACGATGATTCGGCCGCCGGACGCGTTGACAAACGTGGGACCGGTGTACGTGTTGGTGCCATACAGATACAAAAGGCCGGCAGTGGTTTTCTTGAATCCGCCAGGACCGGAAATTGCCCCCTGCAAGGCCAGGACCTTGCCGCTGGTAACATCGAACTGATTGGTGCCGTAGAGGGTAATCGGGCCAAAGAAGTTATTGCTGCCGCTGCCAGCCTGCAATTCGGCATTCGTCATGACCATGTTCTTGACGAGACCGTTGGTAGCGGTCCAAAAATCAAACACGGTGCCGGGCCAGAGCGTGATGGTCTTGGTCGGATCGCCCATGTCAATCGGGTAGGCTTGAAAACCCAGCGCCCCTTCCTTCACATCAATGTCCCCCAAACCCAGGTTGGTGATATTTTGGAACCAAATAACGTTCGCGCCGAGCTTGGTGAGATGATACCCGTTGCCGGAAAAACCAATTCCGCCCCGCGGCGCTCCGTTGATGTCCCATCGCGCGTCCGCGCGGAAAGTCGTGTCCCCGAGCAACACGATGTTATTCATGCCGCCACCACTGCCCAGGATGCTGCCGGAACCGGAACCGCTGCAGATTGCGCCCTGCAGGCCATTCGTCCACATGGCACCATTACCCGCCACATCCAATTCTTTCATTCCCAAACCGACGCGGAAACCGCGCAGATCCAGAGTGCCACCGGGATTAACGGTCACGTTGCCGTTGTTTAATCCCAAGGCATTGGTACGTCCCACCAGCACCACGCCCGAATTGATTACCGTGTTTCCGGTGAAGCTGTTGGCCCCGCTGATCGTAAACCGGCCCGTGCCGTTCTTGGTGAGACCGGTGGCGCCTCCGATACTGCCGCCTCCGTTGAGGAACGCATAATTTGTCGTCGCAGTGTTCACCGTGATGGAATTCGGCTGCACCAGAACGGCAATGCTCACCGCGTTGGTCGGCGCCGTGTCGTCAAAGACCACGTCGTTACCATCCGCATACGGCCCCAGCGCCCCCAGGCTATTGGACCAATTGAGCGAAGACGGATCCAGGTTCCAGATGAAACTGGACGGTGTTCCTTGCCAGGTTAAAGTATCAGCCCAAGTAGTTGAGGCCCCGGGCAGGAAAATCGCCAGGAGCATAAGGATGATCACCCTGTTTAAACAGCTTAGTGCGTTAAGATGGTTCATACGGATTCGCTTTGTCTGATATATTTTTTCTTGCGAGGGTCTTACGGTCGGGACGGATTCTAGAGGGCGACTCAACCACGTCAAACACAATTTAGCACGTGCTAAGTTACATTTTGATGACAATCCTTTGGTTAATTCCCCTTTTAATGGATGCGCTCTATTTCGCTAAAATGAGTGATACGAGCGTTCTCCGCTGTTTGGCCCTTAGCTCAGAATGCGTTACTGGTGTTTTCAGCGTGCGCGCCGGGGAACTTTCCGGGGACGTCCGCGAAGGGAGGAAGAAGCACGCAGGACCAGTTCCGGACTTAGCACCGCATGCTGTTTTTCCGTGGCAGTGCCGCCAAGCCGTTGATGCAAGAATTTCCAAGCGGTGGCACACATTTCAGCCACCGGCTGGACAATGGTTGTCAACGGACACTCCAGGTATTCAGTGTCCGGAATTCCATCGCACCCTACCAACGCCACATCGTCCGGCACTCGTAACTTCATGTCGAGTAGACCGCGATAGATTGCGATCGC
>JAQGOT010000301.1 GCA_028293465.1 Pedosphaera sp.
TTGAACGTGGTGGAACTGAACATCCCGCCGTTGCGGGAGCGGCGCGAAGACATCCTGCCGCTGGCGAACCAGTTGATTGTGGAATTGACGAAAGGCCGCGCGCGGCTCTCCGCCTCTGTGGCGGACTGCCTGGAACGCTATGCGTGGCCGGGAAACGTGCGGGAACTGCGCAACGCCATGGAGCGCGCCGTGCTGCTTTCCGGCGGCGAACTGATTTTGCCCGAGCATCTTCCCGCCCGCGTGCGCCCGGCGTCCAAACCCGGCCCATTGGCGCAACCGGAGCCCATGGATGCGGAGCGCCTGGAGGAAATCGAGCGGCAAGCGGTCTTGGAAACCTTGCGCAAACACGACTTCAACCGCACCGAAACCGCCAAGGCCTTGGGGATAAGCCGTCGCGCGCTGATTTACAAATTGCAGCGGCTTCGGGAACTTGGTTTCGAAATTGGCGCGCCCTGAAACCGGATCAGTTCGGGTTGGCTGCCGGTGCCAATTCCGCCGTCTTTGGATGTCGCCGGGCGTTCGCCCACCGCCGGATGTGTTCGAAGAAAAGATAGACCACCGGCGTTGTGTACAAGGTGAGGATTTGAGACAGCACCAGTCCACCCACGACGGCGACGCCCAGCGGACGCCGCAATTCAGAACCGGTCCCCAAGCCAATTGCAAGCGGGAGCGCTCCGAGCAGCGCGCACATGGTGGTCATCATGATCGGGCGGAAACGAATCACGCAGGCTTTGTAAACCGCCTCCTCCGGACTCAATCCATCCACGCGCTCCGCGTCGAGGGCAAAATCCACCATCATGATGGCATTTTTCTTCACGATTCCCATCAGCAGAATGATGCCGATGAACGAGACGAGGGACAGGTCCATGCCACAGATCAACAAGGCGAGCAACGCTCCCAAGCCCGTGGACGGCAGTGTGGAAAGAATGGTGATCGGATGAATCAAACTCTCGTAGAGCATGCCCAGCACGACGTAAACCGTGATCAGGGCGGCTGCCAGCAGAATGGGGATGGTGGAGAGCGAAGCTTGGAACACCTGCGCGGTGCCCTGAAAACTTCCTTGGACGCTGGAGGGCATTTTTAGTTCGTCGGTGGCTTGTTTGATGATCTCGGTGGCTTGGCCCAGCGCCACTCCCGGAGCAAGATTGAAGGACAGGGTGACGCAAGGAAACTGGCCCTGGTGATTGACCGACAGGAACGCGTTGCCCGGCTTGAATTTGGCGACACTGGCCAGAGGCACCTGGGTGCCGTTCGTGGTCGCCACATAAAGCTTCTGGAGGGAGGCCGGGTCCAATTGAAACTTCGGATCCACTTCCAGGACGACATGGTGCTGATTATACCGCTCGTAAATGGTGGAGACCTGCCGCTGGCCAAAAGCGTCGTAGAGGGTGTTGTCAATGGCGGCCGGTGAAATGCCCAGGCGGGCGGCGGCATCGCGATCGACCACCACGTTGGCCTGGAGCCCGCCGGTTTGCTGGTCGCTGTTCACGTCCCGCAGTTGGGGAATCGTCCGCAGTTTCTCCACCAGCAGCGCGGACCAATGATTGAGCTCGTCCAGGTCACCTGATTGCAAAGCATACTGGAACTGCGCCTTGCCGGCGCGGCCCCCCACCCGGACGTCCTGCGCGGGCTGCAGGAACAAGGTCACACCGGTCACGCGGCCCAATTTGGGGCGCAACCGGTTGATGACCTCAGCGGCACCGACTTTTCTTTCCGCGAGCGGCTTGAGGGTGATGAACATGCGGCCGTTGTTGATGGTCGAGGCGGGGCCGCCACCACCGAGGAAGGAGGCGAGCGACTCCACCGCAGGATCGTCCATCACAATCCCGGCGACCTTGGTCTGCAGTTCCGCCATGGCGGGAAAGGAGATGTCCTGGGCGGCATCGCTTATTCCTTGGATCACACCAGTGTCCTGTTGCGGCAAAAACCCCTTGGGTATCACCGTGTACAGCCAGAGTGTGGCCGCAAATGTAAGCAGCGCCACGAAGAGAATGAAGAATTGATGGCGCAACACCCACTTAAGGCCGCTTTCATAAATGCCTAAAACGAAATTAAAACCGCGTTCGCTGACCCGGTAAACGAAACCGGGCGGTCCATACACGGCTTCGCCCTTTAAAAAGCGGGAACACAACATCGGCGTCAAGGTCAGGGAAATAACCCCGGACACCAAAACCGCCATGCTCAGCGTCACGGCAAACTCATGAAAGATGCGCCCCACCAAGCCGCCCATGAAGAGCAGGGGAATGAAGACCGCCACCAGCGAGGTGCTCATCGAGATGACCGTGAAGCCGATCTGCCTGGCTCCTTTGAGGGCCGCCTGCATCGGCGGATCGCCGTGCTCAATGAAGCGGAAAACATTCTCGATCACCACAATGGCGTCATCGACCACGAACCCGACCGAAATGGTAATGGCCATTAACGACAGGTTGTCGAGGCTGTAGTCGAACAAATACATGATCGCAAAAGTGCCGGCCAGCGCCAAGGGGACGGTGACTCTGGCAATAAAAGTCGGCCAGAAACGCCGCAGGAAAAGGAAGATGACCATGATCACAAGGCAAATGCTCAGCAACAGGGAGAATTGAACATCGTCCACCGAAGCGCGGATGGTCTGCGTCCGGTCGCTGACCACGGAGAATTTGACGCTGGGTGGCAGCCATTTTTCCACCTCCGGCATCACCTTTTTGATCCGATCGACGGTGTCGATCACGTTGGCGCCGGCTTGTTTGAAAACGATGACGAGCACCGCCCGATTGGTGCCCGCCCAACCGCCCGACCGGGCATTCTCGACGCCTTCGACCACGTTGCCCAAAGCGCTTAACTTGACGGGCACACCGCGCCTCTGCGTTAAAATAAGCGATTGATAATCTTTGGCGTCGGTCAGTTGACCGTTGCTGGTGATGGTGTAGGAAGTTTGATCCCCATCCAGGCTACCCTTGGGCAGATCCACATTAACCTGTCCCAACATCGCGCGGACTTGTTCGAGACTCATCCCCATTGAAGCGAGGGCGGCCGGGTTGATTTGGACGCGCACGGCGGATTTGTCGGCACCGGCGATGAACGCCTGGCTGACGCCTTCGACCTGACTCAGCTTCTGGCCGACGATA
Organism: Pedosphaera sp.; assembly: GCA_028293465.1. Lineage (GTDB taxonomy): Bacteria > Verrucomicrobiota > Verrucomicrobiia > Limisphaerales > Pedosphaeraceae > JAQGOT01. The sequence goes on from JAQGOT010000301.1 coordinate 3,105, forward strand.
TTGTCGCCGTATTCAAAAACTTTCACCGCCGGCAGCGTGTCGGAAGTCATCGCCAAAATCATGATGGGGGCGTCGGCCGGGTTGATTTTCCGATAGGTGGGTGGCCCCGGCAGGTTGATCGGCAAATCACCGGCGGCGGCATTGATGGCCGCCTGCACATCGCGTGCGGCCCCGTCGGTTTTCCGATTCAAATCAAATTGAAGGGTGATGCCGCAGCCGCCCAGCGTGCTGGCCGAGGTCATTTCCGTGACCCCCGCAATCTGGCCCAGACGACGTTCCAGCGGTGCCGCCAGCGAGGACGCCACCGTGGCCGGATCCGCGCCGGGCAGCGAAGCCGACACTGAAATCATGGGCGAGTCCACCCGGGGCATGGGCGCCACGGGCAACAACCGATAGGCCACGAGACCCAGAAAAAAAAGTCCGATCGCCAGGAGCGAGGTGGCGACGGGCCGGCGGATAAATGGCTCGGAGATACTCATGGCACTCCCGAGTTGATTTCCTTTATGGAGGGCGAGGCTCCCTCCGGGACGCCCGTCCGCAAGCCAGCCCGGGCGCGCCGGCGCTTGATCCGGTTAGCCAATCGATCCAGATACAAGTAAATCACCGGCGTGGTGTAGAGAGTGATGAATTGAGACAACAGCAACCCACCCACGATGGAAATGCCCAGCGGCCGGCGCAATTCGGAACCGGTGCCACTCTCCAAGGCGAGCGGCAGCGCGCCCAGCAAAGCGGCCATGGTCGTCATCATGATGGGGCGAAACCGCAGCAGGCAGGCCTGGTAGATTGATTCTTCAGGAGGCAAACCTTCGTTA
>JAQGOT010000321.1 GCA_028293465.1 Pedosphaera sp.
CTCCATCACCGAGGAATCAATCCCCACATTCCGGCCCCGCAACAAACCATGCGCCTGCAGCGCGGATAAAACCAAGGTGAAGACCTACTCATAAATCGGGCCGTCCAACCTTTGCCGGATGATCGAAAGGCTGGAGTGGTCGGGCGTGGCCTCGGTCAGCTCATAATGCAGGAACTGGCGGATGGCGATCGAATCGGCGCACCGCGCGGCAATCGCCCGCTCGCCGGGCAGGTCCTCAAAAAAACCCACCATCATCATCTTCAGGTAAACCGCCGGATCAATCCCGGGCCGGCCCGCCCCGCTCTTATCGTAGGCGGGGGCGCAGAGCGCGCGGACCTTGGCGGCAAACCCAAAGCTTTCCAGGGTCTCGTCCAACTTGGCGTAGAACCCACGCTTGGCGGACGTGACCACTTGATCAGCGGCAATCCAGAATTCGGCCTGCGCCACTTTCTTTTTCGCGGAGAACATGCAAGTCAGACCCCGCCGCCCAAGAAATATTCAAATGATCCCGAGGGGATATTTCAACAGGCTGCTAGGGATATAAAGTGCCGTTGACCAGTTCACCTTCGTTGCGGATGAGGCCGCTGGTCTGGCGTGAAACCAGCGAAGCGTAATAGCCGGCGGACCGCATCAATTCTCGATGGGTGCCGCATTCGATGATGCAGCCATGTTTGAGCACGATGATCCGATCCGCATTGACCACGGTGGAGAGCCGATGGGCGATGACAAAGGTGGTTCGTCCCTTCATCAGACGCTCCAGCGCCTCCTGCACCAACGCTTCCGATTCAGCATCCAGGGAAGAAGTGGCTTCGTCGAGGACCAGGATGGGTGGATTCTTGATCAGAGCCCGCGCGATAGTCACCCGCTGGCGTTCGCCCACAGAAAAGCGGCTGCCGCGCTCGCCCACCATGGTTTCATACCCCTCGGGCAGGTGAAGAATAAATTCATGCGCATTGGCGGCGCGCGCGGCGTTCTCAACTTCCGCCATGGAGGCATCCGGCCGACCGTAAGCGATGTTGTTGCGCACCGTGTCATTGAACAACAACGGATCCTGCAACACGGTGCCGATGTTTTCCCGTAACGAGCGCTGCTTCAAGGCCCTCAGATCATTTCCATCGAGGTAGATGCCGCCTTCATTGGGATCGTAAAACCGCATGAGCAGCGACATCAGCGTGGTCTTGCCCGAGCCGCTGGGGCCGACGATGGCCACCGTCTCACCCGGCTCCACCCGCAAATTGATTCCATGCAGCAATGGCCGGGAGCTATGTTCATACCGGAACTTCACTCCATCGAAGACCACTTCGCCACGGACCTGGGTGAGTTCTTTTGCGTCAGGCGCATCGCCGAGATGTTCCTGCACGTCCAGGATGGAGAATATCTCGTCCAGGGAAACGTAAGCTTTTTGGATGGTCTGGTAAATGTTCGTCAAGCCCTGAACCGGTCCGAACAGCCCCCCGACATAACCGAGAAACGCCACCAAAGTTCCGAGCGTAATATTGTTTTGGAGGACCAACATTCCGCCGCAGGCAATGGCCGTGATGCGGGCAGCGGTGACCACCAGGTTCGTGGCGGCCCCGAGTCCGGAGTCAATGCCCACGCCCTGAATGACCACCTCGTTCGCGTGGTGAACGTCCTTGAGGAAGCGTTTCTTTTCGGCATCCTCCATCGAGAAGCTGCGAACCGTGACGATGCCGGAGAGCACTTCGTTGAAGCGGGAGTAAATTTTGGACCATTGATCGAGCAAGGTGCGTTCGCGGCGCGTTTGTTCCGGTCCGGCGAAGGCTGCGATCAACGCCGGCAACGGCAGGAAACAGGCCACGATAACGGCCAGCTTCCAGTTAAGCCGTAGCATGATAACAACCGAAATTAGCAGGTAGAGAATGGCCGGGAAAATGTTGAACAGAATCTGATTCACCGCCCCCACAAAGCCTTGGATGCTGCGGTCCAGCTTGGTCATTATCGCCCCCACGCCTTCAGTGCGATGGAAGCTCAAGGGCATCCGATGAAGCCGCTCCACCGTCGATTCCAACAATGCATAGTGCAGGCCCAGGCGGGTATGCCAGGTCATCCAGTTGGATAGTGCTGTGGCCGCTTCGCGAAAGACCCCCAAGCCTACCAAAATGCCAATCCCGATCAGGAGCGTCCGCACGAGGCGATGGGTCGCGAGGTCGTCGAAAACGTATTTGAGGATGAGCGGCTCAACCGCGTTAACTGCTGCGAGCAGCAGGGTTATGAAGAGGATGCCGAGCACCGCCTGGCGGTAAGGGAACGCAAAACCGATGGCCCGCCGCAAGTGGCCGGACCTGCGCGAGCGATCAGTTTTGGACCTGGCTTCATAAACCGACAATAGACCAGTATTGACCCGCCATGCTCCGCTGCCGTTCGGATTTAACTCGAATTTGTTTTGGGACCTTCAGCCGCCCTCGAAGGGCTTGATCCCCACCCGTTCGTAAAGGGATGGCCGATGCTTCTCCCAGTGCTCGCGGATGTATTCAACCGCCGGGCGGTTGTCGAGGCTCCAAGGCAAGTGCCTGGCGTTCAAACCGACGAAGTGCGCCCCGCAGCGACCAAGCTGAGGGTGATGAGGTGGGAAGGGGGAGCAGATTGAAACCTCATCCACGGTTACGACCAACGGCTGCTGGTGTCGTGAGATGGCGGCCACCTGGAGTCCTTGCTCGTCCAGTTCGGAAGTCAGCAGGACCGGGTGGGATCTGAGGAGGGCTTGAAACGCTTTGGCGAGGTCAAAGCCGGGCGGCAGTCCGCGGATCCCCGAATTGCAGGGGACAGTTCCGCAGAAGCGGGCGAATTGCCCGAACGCTGGCCGGACGTCTTGCGCGATCACACAAGCTTGCGAGTCACCTTGCTCCAGCCAGTCCTGAACAGCGCTGGGCAGTTCCCACAGGATGCAATCGTTATCCAACGCCAGTTCGTGCCGGTTGGGGAACAGTTGCAGCGGGGCAAACTTCCAACCCACGCCTTCTGCCATGGCGCCATTCAGGTGCGGTTGGAGAAACTGGGGCAATTGGCCGGCGGTAGAAACATGCCAAGCAACCGCTTCGGGGAGGTCGCCCGTGCGCGCACGGGCCAGTTCCACAGGCACAGAGTTGACGCAGACGACATACTCGGCCGGACCAAAGAGTTTCCAGGCGCCCCAGATGGAAAGTCGCAACGCTTCGAAACCCTGCGGGCTGACATCGCCGATCGTCCATCTCACGGCGATTTCGGGTTCGGAATTCAATGTTCCTCCTGAAGTTTGGCAAGGCACATCTCCTTCACCGGGGTCCTGCCGGTCCGGCCGCGGACCAGTCGCTTGTGGAGGATCCATTCATCAACGGGCACGTGCACCGGCACGCCATCCGGCCCGGTGTAGCTGTATTCAGAGCGCTCCGAGCCAACCAGGCGGTATCCGAGCCGTTCGTACAATCGCCGCGCGGCGGGATCATCCTTTTCCGCTCCAATTTCGGCACAGTCAAATCCTCGGTCGCGCAGCACCTGTTCCGCTACCTTGATCAGCCGCGTCCCGATCCGCAGATTTCGCAGGAATGGGAACACGCGCAATGCCCAGAGAATTCCGGTGGACTGCTCCACTTTCTTCGCGAGGTCAATCCATAACTGACCCACCGCCCAACCGTGAACATCCGCCACCAACATGACGTTCTCACCCTGTTCCTGGCGTTCGTAGGCCGCTTGAATGATTTCACGATGCGCGGCGAACATTCCGAACCACTCCAGGTTGGGCAAGTCCCCCGCAGTGCAGGTGCGGATGGTCACGGGGGTTGGAACGGCGAACTGCTGAAACACCTCCAAATCTGCCAATAAACCGCTTTTCATAACTAAAGGAAACCGGCGCTCGATCGAATCCGCCGCCGGTAATTCGGATGATCCTGTGCGCCCCATCTGTATTTATAATCTTCCCGCCCGCGCAAAAAATCAAATTCTGCCCGCTTTTCCCGTACCGCTTGTTCAATGGCGTGGCCGATCAACACCGTTCCGAGGCTCAGCCGTTCCAGGGCGGGATCGAAACCAGCTAGGTAAAAAAAGGTTTGTTCGCCATGAGAAAAACCATAATAAACGGCTGCGATGCGGCCGGCGAGGTAGAGGCCGTTCAGGCGCAGCATCCCACGCCGAAGGAAGGCCGGCGCCACCTCCCGGTGGAACTCCTGGACTGCTGCGTCCGCCAACACGCCTGGCCGGCCGCGCGCCGACCAGCGGGCCGTGTGGAGCTCGAAAAGCCGATGCAGCAATTCCTCCAGGTTTCGTTCGCTGCCAGGTTCCATCCGCCCGTCTTTCATGCGCTCCAATCGATGCTGACAGTAGCTTAGATTCCTGAGTTGCCCGTGCGGGATGGAGCGTCGCAACGCCTCGGATTCAGTGGGCAGCGTCAGCACCGGACAGCATTCTTGAACAGTGATTTCATCAGCCCATTCCGGAGGGGTTGCGGCAGGAGCGAGGAGCGGTGAGTCTGAGCGCAATTGTTGGAAGTCACAAATGTCCCAACGATCTTGTTGTCCGGCCAGATAGTTAAAGACCGCCTTTGCGCCGCAGTCCTCCATCCCCATTTCCCAGAGTCCGTCCAGGTAATCCGTGATACCGGTGCCTAGCAACAGCGCGACGCGTTGCGACGGTTGGGTGTCCAAGACCAAGGGAACAATCCCACGGAGCTGCTGGTCGCGCCGCAACGCCAGGACCAACAATTCGCCGACGCCCAGATGCCGCCACCAAGGGATCAGCCAGTCAGGACATTGGAACGGGGTCGCCGAAGGACAGCGATTCCAGAGCCCGGCCCATTCGTCGCGCAAGGATTCCAAGGCGGCCAGCGAAGTTATTGCCTGCACCTCAACCGGGGACTGAACCTCATACCGCACAGGACACCGATTCCTTCCGAGGGGTGTTTCCGATGGTGAAAACTTCCGGTGCAACTTTCTTCCCGGCCAGACGTTCGTACATTTCCAGGTACCGCTTGGTCATCTGGCTCACTGAAAAGCGTGTCCGGGCCGATTCCCGGCAGGCAGTTCCATCAAGTGAACCCGCTGCGGCAATCGCCGCCGACATCGCCCGCTCGTCCTGAACCAGAAAGCCGGTCCTTCCCGGTTCCACGATGTCGGCCAGCGCGCCAGCGCGAAAGGCGATTACCGGAGTTCCGCACGCGAGCGCCTCCATGGCCACCAATGAGCTCGTCTCCGGCACCAGGCTTGGCACCAGCAGGCAACGGGCGGCCGAAAGCCAGCGCCGTTTCTGTTCCAACCCCAGCGGACCCAGAAACCGGTGCAGGCGACCGAGCCGCGGTTTGATTTCCTCCTCAAAATACCGCTGGTGCGATGGGTAGGCGAAGACCTCCCCGGCAAGCAGCAACGGAATCTTTGCACGCGTGGCGGCATCCATGGCGATGTGAAATCCCTTCTCGGGGCAGATGCGTCCCAAGGCCATCACGAA
>JAQGOT010000351.1 GCA_028293465.1 Pedosphaera sp.
GCCGCGCGTTCTTATTGTGGACGATGATCCGGCGCAGCGCAGTTTGCTGGATTCCTTTCTCACTGGCCAGGGCTTCAAGACCGTGCCGGTGGATTCCGGGGAACGCGCTCTGAAAGTCTTGGGGACGGAAGCCATCAGCATGATGATTTCCGATGTCCGCATGCCGGGCCTGTCCGGTCTGGAGACGCTGCGGTTGGCGCGGAAGGAACACACCCACCTGCCCATCCTGCTGGTCACCGCCTATACGGACGTGCGCGATGCGGTGGACGCCATCCGTGACGGCGCGGTCGATTATCTCGCCAAGCCGATTGATCTCGACGAATTGCTCGCCGCCGTCCGGCAGGCCACCGGCCTCAGTCCTCACACACCGTTAAGATTTAACGAGAACCGGCAACTCCCCGATCACATCGTGGCGCAGAGCCCGCTGATGCAGGCGGTTTTCCGGGACGCTTCACTCATCGCGCCCTCGGAAAGTCGTGTTCTCATCACCGGGGAAAGCGGAGTCGGGAAGGAGGTTTTGGCGGACATCATTCACGCTTGGAGCCCCCGTGCCGCCGGCCCGCTGGTCAAGGTCAACTGCGCCGCCATTCCTGAAACGTTGCTCGAGAGTGAACTGTTCGGCCACGAGAAAGGGTCCTTCACCGGCGCGGTTGCGCAACGAATCGGCCGATTCGAAACCGCCAACCATGGCACCATTTTTCTCGATGAAATCGCGGAGATGTCCCCCAAACTCCAGGCCAAGTTGTTGCGCGTGGCGCAGGACGGGCGGTTTCAGCGCATCGGCTCCAACACCGAAATCCGGGTCAACGCCCGGATCCTTGCCGCCACCAACCGCAATCTGGAGGAGGAAGTCAAAGCCGGACGTTTTCGGGAGGATCTCTATTATCGCTTGAACGTGGTGGAACTGAACATCCCGCCGTTGCGGGAGCGGCGGGAAGACATTTTGCCCCTGGCGAATCAGTTGATTGTGGAATTGACGAAAGGCCGCGCGCGGCTTTCCGCCTCCGTGGCGGACTGCCTCGAGCGATATTCGTGGCCGGGCAACGTGCGGGAATTGCGCAACGCCATGGAGCGCGCGGTGCTGCTTTCCGGCGGCGAATTAATTTTACCCGAACACCTGCCTACCCGGGCGCGAGCCGCGACCAAAACTGGCTCCCCCACTCAACCCGAACCTCTGGATGCCCAACGGTTGGAGGAAATCGAGCGGCAGGCGGTGTTGGAGACCTTGCGCAAACACGACTTCAACCGCACCGAAACTGCCAAGGCCCTGGGAATAAGCCGTCGCGCGCTGATTTATAAATTGCAACGGCTCCGGGAACTTGGTTTCGAAATCGGCGCGCCCTGAGGTTGTCGCGGGTTCTTCAACGTCCCGGAATGACCATTATTGCATCCCGGAATAAAGGCCGGAATTCCTTCCGCAGAGAAGAGCCTGAGGGTATCGCGGCTGCCTTGACTCGCCAAGCAAGACAACACAAATGCCATAATTGGCAACGCCTTCAGGTGCGGCAATTTGCGTTTCCGTATTCAAGGCAAACCAGGAAATCAAATCCGCTGGACAGGCCCAAAAGTCAGCCCTATTCTCAACCCCATGAGGGAGAATAGCACCGCTTTGTGCGGTTGAATAACACTGTTAGAATGCTCCGCACACTCATAGCGTGGCTTGTATTTCTCGGTGGCTTCGGCGTCGAAGTCGGCGTTGACCGCTTTCTGCGGATGCGCGACGGCGACGCGACGAGCGGAGGCATTCCAGAGCCTTTGTGGTTCGCCATTCCCATCGTGCTTGCTGCTACGGCTGCCTTCCTGGCATGGCAGGGCACGCGACCGCTGCACGCGGTTTGGAAGAGGCTGGCAGTTATTTCAGTTCAGTTGGTTGTTGGTTTTGTGATCTATGCTGTTGGTGGTTTGTGGTATATCGTCGGCAGCGGCATTGACTCATTGTGAAATGAGTTACGAAACGAGGCATTCTAACCGGGGCGCTGCAGCTAACCCGGCCATCGCGCTCTGGTTGCAATCGGCCCGCTGATCAAATCGGGTTGGATGCCGCCGCCAACTCTTGCGTTTTGGGACGGCGTCGCGCGTTCACCCACCGTCGCATGTGCTCAAAGGCGAGATAAACCACCGGCGTCGTATACAAAGTTAGGACCTGGGACAGCACCAGTCCGCCCACGACGGCGACGCCCAGCGGACGCCGCAATTCAGAACCGGTCCCCAAGCCAATCGCAAGCGGCAGAGCGCCGAGCAGTGCGCACATGGTGGTCATCATGATCGGGCGGAAGCGAATCACGCAGGCTTTGTAAACCGCCTCCTCCGGACTCAATCCATCCACGCGCTCCGCGTCCAGGGCAAAATCCACCATCATGATGGCATTTTTCTTTACGATTCCCATCAACAGAATGATGCCGATGAACGAGACGAGGGAAAGGTCCATGCCGCAGACCAGCAAGGCAAGCAAGGCTCCCAAGCCCGCGGACGGAAGCGTGGAAAGAATGGTGATCGGATGAATCAAACTCTCGTAGAGCATGCCCAGCACGACGTAAACCGTGATCAGGGCCGCCGCCAACAGGATTGGGATGGTGGAGAGCGAGGCTTGAAATACCTGAGCGGTGCCCTGAAAACTCCCCTGCACGCTGGAGGGCATTTTTAGTTCGTCGGTGGCTTGCTTGATGATCTCGGTGGCCTGGCCCAGCGCGACGCCGGGAGCCAGGTTGAACGAAAGGGTGACGGACGGAAACTGGCCCTGGTGATTGACGGACAGGAATGCGTTGCCCGGCTTGAACCTGGCGACACTCGCCAAAGGCACCTGGGTGCCGTTGGTGGTCGCCACATAAAGCTTCTGGAGGGAAGCCGGGTCCAACTGAAATTTCGGATCCACTTCCAGGACGACATGGTGCTG
>JAQGOT010000387.1 GCA_028293465.1 Pedosphaera sp.
CTGGGAAAGGTCGAGCATCTCGTCGATGGTTTCCCCGGGAATTTCCAAGTCAGAACGAAACCGCAGCCGTCGCAGGCGCCGGGTCAGGGATTGGATTTTCCAGCGGATAAACTCGCGCCGCTTTTCCGGGGTTGAAATCAGAGAATAGGCGCTGCGGATAAAGACGTTCCTGGCAAACCTCCAGGTTGAAACGGGGGTCCAACGGAAACGGGTGTAACTGGAGTTGGGAGGGTTGGAATTGATCAGCGCCAACAACCCCACCTTCTGCCCTTGGGCTTGAAGTTGGCGCGCCATTTCGTAGGCAACCACACCGCCAAAACAGTATCCCCCCAAATAATAAGGCCCCCGGGGCTGGAAAATTTTCAAGTCGGCCACGTACTGCCCGGCCATCGCCTCGACCGACTGGAATTCCTCCTCCCCATCCAGCGCGCGTGACTCAAAGGCAAAAACCGGTTGGTCCTCGCCAAGGTGGCGGGACAAATTATTGTAACCCCAGAACATGCCGCCGCCCGCGCCATGCACGAACATCAACGGCGGTCTGGCGCCATGGGGTTGAATTTCAATGATGGTCGAACGTGCCTCGGGGCCGGGAGTATTGCGGAGAACCAGGGCCAACTGTTCGATGGTGGGATGCTGAAAAAGGGTGAGCACCGAAAGCTTTTTAGCGAACGTTTTTTCGATGCGGGCAAGCAATCGGACCGCCAGCAGCGAGTGGCCACCCAACGCAAAGAACTTATCCCGGATGCCGATGGGACGGACGTTGAGCACCAATTCCCAAAGCCGCTGCAGCTCGCGCTCGACCTCATTCCTTGGAGCGAGGTGTGTGTCAAGATCACCGGACGTCGGTTGGGGAGCCGGCAGGGCGGGGCGGTCCACCTTGCCATTGCGCGAAAGGGGCAATTCCTTCAACGTCATGAAAAAGGGCGGCACCATGTATTCGGGGAGCCGGTGTCGAAGAAAGGCCTGCCATTCCATGGCTGGAGGAGCCGGGCTTTTGCGGGGAACCACATAAGCGACGAGCTGCTTCACACCTGAGGCATCGTCCCGTGCGGTCACGACGCACTGGCGCACTGCGGGATGTTCGAACAGCGTTGATTCGATCTCGCCAAGTTCGACCCGGAAGCCGCGGATTTTCACCTGGAGGTCCATGCGCCCCAGGAATTCGAGGTTCCCATCTTCCAGATAGCGGACCAGATCGCCGGTTTTATACAGGCGTGTACCGGGTTGGAAGGGATTGGAGATAAATTTCTCAGCGGTCTGTTCGGATTGATTGAGATAACCCCAGGCCAAGCCATCGCCACCGGTGTAGAGTTCGCCGGGCACGCCGATGGGGACTGGCTGCAGTTGTGCATCCAACACGTAGCATTGCGTATTGGCGACGGGTCGGCCGATGGGGACAGAATGCGCTCCATCGAAATTGGGTGGTATCGGATAGCAAGTCGTGAAGGTCGTGTTCTCAGTGGGGCCGTAGCCGTTGATCAGCCGACAAGAGCCGAGTGACGAAAGCGCCTTCCGTATGTGCGGCGGTGAAAGCACATCACCGCCCGCGAGGATTTGGCGCAAGGGCTTCAGGCTTTCAAGATTTTCCTCAATAATCTGGTGGAACAATCCGGCGGTGAACCAGGCGGTGGTGACTTGATGCTTTTCAATCGCGTCGGCCAATTCCGAGAGCGAGGGGGGGGCGGGCGGAAGCATGACCAACCGTCCGCCATTCAGCAGGCAGCCCCAGATTTCGAAGGTGGAGGCGTCGAAGGAAATGGGCGCGAGTTGCAGAAAGACTTCCCGGGGTGAAAAGTTCGCGCAATTTGTATTGCTAACGAGTCGAACCACACCCCGGTGGGGCACACAAACTCCCTTGGGCCGGCCCGTCGAGCCGGAAGTAAAGCTGACATAGGCAAGGCTTTCAGCGTCCGCCCCGGTTTGGGGATTAGCAGCGTTCTCCCTGGCAAGGAAGTGCGAATCAGCGTCCAAGTGGATGAAGATCGGCGGCGGAAAAGCGGGGCCATGGGCTGAACCCTCCGGCAGAACCTCAGCCAATCGGCGTTGGGTGAGCAAGACCGGCACGCGCAAATCCCCGAGCATCCAGGCCAGCCGTTCTTTGGGCGATGCAGGATCGAGCGAGGCGTACGCTCCGCCCGCTTTAAGAATCCCGAGCAAGCCAATGATCATTTCCAACGAGCGTTCAGCGCAGACACCGACCAACCTTCCAGGTCTCACGCCGACCCGGGCGAGGTAATGCGCCAGTTGGTTGGCGCGCGAGTTGAGTTCGGCATAGGTCAACTGGCGTCCGCCGAAAGTCACCGCCACCGCGTGGGGTGTTTGCGCGGCCTGTTCTTCAAATAGTTCATGCACACACCGGTTCCGGGGATACTCGGCCTGGGTGTTGTTCCATTCCACGAGCAATTGCTGCCGTTCAGCCTCGCTGAGCAGCGGCAATTCCCCGAGGCGCTGAGTTGGGCGGGCGACAACTCCCCGCAGCAGGACATCATAGTGCTCCAGCATGCGCGCCATGGTAGCATCCTCAAAAAGGTCGGCATTGTATTCCACGCCCGCCATCAGGCCTTGATCGGTTTCCTGCACGCCCAAGGTGATGTCGAATTTGGCCGTCTCGGTGCCAATGCCGAGGAATTCGATGGTAAGGCCCGGGAACTTCACATTTTTCGAGGTACCAGTTCGGGCCATGAACAGGACCTTCATGAAGGGCATCTGCCCCGCCGAACGTTCCGGGTGCAGTTCCTGCACGAGCTTTTCAAAAGGCAAATCCTGGTGCGAATAGGCGCCGAGAGCCACTTCGCGCACCTGTTTGAGAAGTTCGAGAAAGCTGAGATCGCCGGAGAGCCTCGTCCGCAGCGGCAGCGTGTTGACGAAGAAACCAATCAACCCCTCGGTTTCCATCCGGGTGCGTCCGGCCATCGGCGTGCCAACAATAATATCCTCCTGCTGTGTGTAGCGGTAGAGCAAGGCCTTGAACGCGGCGAGCAGCATCATGAACAGGGTCACCCGTTCCCGAACCGCCAATTCTTTCAGCGAGTTGGTCAGTTCGGTGCCAAGCGCCCGCCACCGGCCAGCACCGCGGGAAGTTGGTGTGGAACTGCGCGGGTGATCCGTGGGTAACTCCAGCGCCGGCGGATTGCCGCGCAGTTGCTCCTTCCAGAAGCTTAGCTGCTTTTGAAATCGCTCGCTGCCGAGCCATTCGCGCTGCCACACGGCATAATCGCCGTATTGAATCGGCAGTTCCGGCAGGGACGCAGGTGTGCCCGACAAAAACGCGGCGTAAAATGAGGTCAGTTCGTTGAAGAGGATGCCGAAGGACCATTCGTCAGAAACGATGTGATGAATGTTCAGGACGAGCACATGGGTTTCCGGTCCGAGACGCAGCACGGTCGCGCGCAACAGTCGGTCCGTGGCCAAGTTGAATGGGCGCCGGACCTCCGCATGAACCAAACGTTCCATTTCGACTTCCCGCCCGACTTCATCGAGAGGCAGCAAATCGTGCCATTCGACTTTGATGCTGACATCCTCGTCGATGATCTGCTCCGGTTCCCCGTCCGTGCTTACGATCCGCGTGCGCAAGGTCTCATGGCGCGCCACCACGACATTCAGCGCAAACTTCAGGGCGGCGAAATCGAGCCTGCCGGTCAACCGCGCCACGCTCGTCATGTTGTAGAGGGGGCTGTTCGGCTCGAGTTGATCAAGAAACCAGAGGCGCTCTTGGGCGAAGGAAAGCGGGTTGGATGGTCCGCAGTCCGCCGCCGGTCGCAAAGGGTCAGCCAACAGCACGCGCCTGGCTTCAGTGGAAACAGGACTGGACGATTCGACGGCGTTGCTCATGAGGAAGCGTCCCTCAATTTTGGATTTTGAAGCAATGCCTGGAGTTCATCATCGGAAAGCTGACCTAGGCGGGTCAGCAACGTGTTGTCTCTCGCACCGCGCATGCGCCGGGCGATGGTGGACGAGCCGCCGGGCTGAGCGCGATGGGCCGCTTCGGCCAGCCCGGCAACGGTGGGCGATTCGAAGATGGTCCGAACGGGCAATTCGATGTTCAATACCCCGGCGATGCGGGAAATGACCTGCGTAGCCAACAGCGAATGTCCGCCCAGGTGGAAAAAGTTCTCATGAATGCCCACCGACTTCCGGTCGAGGAGCTGGCACCAGATTTCAACCAGCGCGGTTTCCGTCGGGTTCCGAGGAGGCACGCAGGGTTGACCGGAGGTTGTTTCGCCAGCCTCCGGCGCGGGCAGCGCACGCCGGTCCACCTTGCCGTTGGGCGTCAAGGGCAGCGCTTTCAGCAGCACGAAAACCGAGGGCACCATGTAATCCGGAACCTTCTGCCCAACGTATTCGCGTATCTCGGCAATGGACGGCGCGACATCGGCCGGAACCAGGTAGGCTACGAGTCGTTTCGCGCCGCCGGGGCCGTCGTTGGCGAGCGCGACGCTCTCACGGATAGCGGGATGCTGGTTCATGGCCGATTCAATCTCGCCCAGTTCGACCCGGAAGCCGCGGATTTTCACCTGGTGATCCATGCGACCCAGGTACTCCAGCTCCCCTTGGGCGGTATACCGGGCGAGGTCGCCGCTGCGGTAGAGGCGGATCCCCGGGGAACTCGTGAACGGATCAGAGAGGAAGCGCTGGCCGGTGAGTTCGGGACGGTTCAAATAGCCGCGCGCCACCCCGGCACCGGCCACGCAGATTTCCCCGGGCAAACCCAGCGGCACCGGTTGTAGCTTTTCATCCAGCAGATAAAGTTTCAGGTCCGGGATCGGCACGCCGATGACGCTGCCTGCGCCGCCGGCCAAATCCGCTTGCCGGATGACCCGATAGGTGACATGAACGGTGGTCTCGGTGATGCCATACATGTTCACCAAAAGCGGCCTTTCGTCACCATGACGGTCGAACCACGGTTTGAGGCTTTGCGATTCCAAGGCTTCACCGCCGAAAATGACATAGCGCAGATTCAATGCGAACTGAACCGGAGCCGTGGCCTCGGCCCAAAGCAGTTGGCGGAAAGCGGAGGGCGTTTGGTTTAAAACCGTTACCTTCTCCCGGGCGAGCAACTCGTAGAACTCGCCGGGGGAGCGGCTGATCAGGAAGGGCACAACCACCAGGCGTCCGCCATAGAGCAGCGCGCCCCAGAGTTCCCACACTGAGAAATCAAAGGTGTAAGAATGGAAGAGCGTCCAGACGTCACTGGAGTCGAACCCGTACCATGGCTCCGTCTGCTGGAACAAGCGGACCACATTATGGTGGGTGACCAGGACCCCCTTGGGCTTTCCAGTGGAACCTGAAGTGTAGATGATGTAAGCGGGATTTTCGTCGGTAGCTAAATTGGCCGGGTTCCCGGTGGACTTGGTCGCAATCCGCTCCCAATCCGAATCTAGGCAGACCAGCTTGGCCCCGTGTGCTGGAAGCCCAGCGCGCAGGTGCTCCATGCTCAGCAGCACCGGAGCGTGGGTATCTTCCAGCATGAAACTCAAACGCTCTTTTGGATAGGCCGGGTCCATGGGGACATAAGCGCCACCGGCTTTCAACACGCCCAAGATGGCGACAACCATTTTTAACGAGCGCTCCAAGTGAAGCGCCACCGGGACCTCGGGTCCCACGCCCAAACCCTGAAGGTAACGCGCCAACTGGTTGGCCTGGTGGTTGAGCTCGCGATAGGTCAGGCTTTGCCGCTCGTAAACCAATGCCGTTGCCTCGGGCGTGCGCTCGACCTGCGTCTCAAACCATTGGTGCACGCACTGGCGGCGCGCGGAATCGGTCACCGGCGGACTCCACTCCACCAGGAGTTGGCGGCGTTCGGCTTCGCTCAACAAAGGCAGTTCAGAGAGAC
>JAQGOT010000467.1 GCA_028293465.1 Pedosphaera sp.
TTGGTCCAATTGGACGAATATCACGGCGTTGTCCACCAACGTGAGCCTGCTCCAGCCGCTGATCAACACCCAGCGGTTCTACCGCGTGAGCAGGCCCTTGAACTGAGGGTTGCACGGCCTCACATAGGGAGGCGAATGTTCAAGCGCTTTCTGGTCATTTATTCGGGAGTCAGCCAAAGTGAAAATCCATTACCGGGGTCGATTGTGCTGAAGCTCATAATTAATCTCTTTGCCCTCCCATCCGTTTCAGGCAAAGATTGGGTTACGATCGCGCTATTCTCAAAATAGTGTCTGTCCCGTCTTGGTTGGACAAGAAGTTTGCGCGGTGTGGCTCGGATGAAAACTTTACATCTTTATTTGACGCGCCAGGTGCTGGCGACGCTGGTGATGACCGTTGCGGTCTTCACTTTCGTGCTGCTGCTGGGAAACGCGTTGAAGGAGATTTTTGTCCTGTTGATCAACCGACAGGCCACGTTGGGGATGGTGCTGGAGGCCTTCGCTTTGCTGGTGCCGTGGGTGCTCGTTTTTGCCCTCCCGATGGGGATGTTGACGGCGGCGCTGCTGGTTTTCGGGCGGTTCAGCGCCGACCAGGAATTGACGGCGGTGCGGTCGAGCGGCATCAGCCTGGTGGCGCTGATCAGCCCCATCCTGTTGCTGAGTCTCTTCCTTTGCGGGGTCAGCGCGCTGGTGAACATGGAAATCGCGCCCCGGTGCCGGGTGGCCTATCTCGGCCTGATAGATCGTACCAAGGCGAAGCTCACGGGCGGCCTGCTGCCCGAGGGGAGGTTTATCAAGGATGAGCGCAACATTGTTTACGTCGGCAGAAACGATGGGCGTGGCTTACGGGAAATTTACATTTATAAATTGGACGCTGAACAAAAGGTTGAAGAAAGAATTTTCGCGCCCCGCGGGAGCCTCCAGACCACCAATCAGGAAGTCTCGGTTTATTTGGAGGACGCGAGTGTGACCCGTCGTAACGGGGAGACTTGGATGACTTCCACTTGGGCGGAACTCAAATATCCCCTGGCGGCCACGCAAATCCGCCCGACGAAACAGAAGCCCGGCTTGAGCGACATGACCTTTCTCCAGTTGCAGGCGGAATTGAGGGAATTGGAGGGGAGTTTTAGCCTTCCCAATTCCCGCGCGGCGACCTCCCAGGTCTTGCGCGACCAATTGACGGAGCTCGCCAAGCAAAAGCTTGATATGACCATGCCCGTGCTGGTGCAAATTCACCGGCAGGTGGCGTTTTCGTTTGCCTGCTTCGGCTTCACCTTGGTGGGCATTCCGCTGGGCATCCGCGCGCATCGCCGCGAAACCAACATTGGCATCGCCATCGCTCTGGCTCTGGTCGTGAGCTATTACTGTTTCATCCTGGTTGGCCAATCGCTCCAAACTCATTCCCAATGGGCTCCGCACCTGATTCTGTGGATTCCCAACTTTATCTTTCAATCCGTCGGCGCGGTCATGCTCTGGCGGGCGAATCGTGGCATTTAGCCGCTTGACCCGGTGCGGGTCGGATCGGGCCGCGAAGGCCGTAGAATTCTTTCTTTCCTGATTGACGCCATAGCGTTGCTTGGTTGCACTAGGGGCATGATCATGAAGTTGAAATGTACCGGAGCTCTCGTCCTGGTTGGCGCAGCGAACCTATTTTTCAACGGTGCCGCCCATGCGGACGTACGGTTGCCGAACCTTTTCACCGATCACATGGTCTTGCAGCAGCAGGCAAAGGTCCCTGTCTGGGGGTGGGCTGATGAAGGCGAAGAGGTCGTGGTGACTTTCCGCGGCCAAAAGGTAAAAACCAAAGCCAAGGATGGGAGGTGGATGGTCAAGCTCAGCGCGCTGAAAGCGGGTGGTCCTGATGCGCTGACCGTTGCGGGAAAAAACTCACTCACGTTGAACGACGTCCTGGTGGGGGAAGTGTGGATTTGCAGCGGGCAATCGAACATGGAATTTCCCCTGGAAAAATCCCTTGAATCCAAAACTGATATCGAAGCCTCGGCCAACCCCGCCATCCGGTTGTTCAAGGTTCCCAAGTTGAAGGCGAACGCCCCTACCAACGATGTCAAAGGTGCCTGGCAAGCCTGCAACCCGCGGACGGTGGGGGGCTTTTCTGCGGTGGGTTACTATTTTGGCCGGGATCTGCAGAAGGCTCGCGGGGTTCCCGTGGGGCTGATCGACTCCTGTTGGGGCGGATCCCCGGCGGAAGTCTGGATGAGCCAGACAGCCTTGGCCTGCAACCCGCGTTATGAAACGGAAATTTTGGGATCTTATGCCGAAGCGGTCAAACGTTACGAGGAATCGCAGGCCACGTTCGAGTTGGAAGCCGCCGCAGCGAGAACCGCCGGCAAACCGATCAGCAAGAACGCCACGCCGCGACCGCCGTGGAAACCCGCCGAGCTTTACAATGGCATGATCGCCCCGCTGATTCCCTTTGCGATCAAAGGTGCAATCTGGTACCAAGGCGAGTCCAACGCGGGCCGCGCGGAACAATACCGCACTCTATTCCCCGATATGATCCGGAACTGGCGTCAGGATTGGAACCAGGGGGACTTTACGTTTCTGGCGGTGCAGCTTGCCCCGTATATGGCGGTAAAGGATGAGCCAACTGACAGCAGTTGGGCGGAACTTCGCGAGGCCCAGTTGAACACGACGAAGGTTTTGCCCAAGACCGGCATGGCCGTTATCACCGATGTCGGCAATCCCAAGGATATTCACCCCACCAAAAAACGACCGGTCGGAGAACGGCTGGCTCTGGCTGCCCGGGGTGTCGCTTACGGCGAGAAGATCGCGTATTCGGGCCCGGTCTACCGCAAAATGGAAATGACCGGAGACAAGATTATTCTTCAATTTGATCATGCTGGAGGCGGTTTGGAAGTCCATGAGGGAGCCTTGAAAGGATTCGCCATTTGCGGCGAAGATCATAAATTTGTTTGGGCCGATGCGATGGTAGACGCCAAATCGCCCGCCAAAATTATCGTAAGCAGCCCTGCGGTAGCCAAGCCGGTTGCTGTGCGCTACGGTTGGGCGGATTGCCCGGTCGTAAATCTATGGAACAGGGACGGCCTCCCGGCCTCTCCTTTCCGCACGGATGATTTTCCGCTGACAACGGCCGGCAAAAAGTGATGTTTTCGGGCCTCAGGTCGTTTTTCGACGATGGACTTTGTGGATGGCCGCCTGATCCGTCGGTTTAATCAGCAATTCGTCAATGTTGACATGGGGTGGTCGGCTGGCCACCCAAACCAGCGTTTCGGCAATGTCCTCGGCGGTGAGCGGTTGTGTGCCTTCGTAAGGCTTGCTGGCCTTGGCGACGTCACCCTTGAAGCGCACCAATGAGAACTCCGTCTCCGCCAATCCTGGATCAATGGAGCTGACGCGCAATCCGGTGCCGTTCAACTCGAGGCGCAGCGCCCGGGTGATTTGCAATTCCCCCGCCTTCGCAGCGCAATAAGCCGCCCCGCCTTCGTAAACCGTTCTGGCCGCAAAGGAACCGATGTTGATGATGGAACCGCCGG
>JAQGOT010000469.1 GCA_028293465.1 Pedosphaera sp.
GGTGGAACTGGCGCAGACCAATCTGGAAATCCTCACCATCCGCGCACCGCGAGACGGCACCGTCCTGCAATTGAACGTCCGGGAGGGGGAATATGCCGGCACCACGCCCACGGAACCGCTCATGATCCTGGGCGACACGGAGCACCTGCAAATCCGCGCGGATGTGGATGAGCAAAACGCACCGCTGGTGGTGGCCAACCAGCCGGCGGTGGCGTTTTTGAAGGGTGACACGCAGAACCCAATTCCGCTACGCTTTGTGCGCATCGAGCCGTTTGTGGTCCCGAAGCGGTCCTTGACCGGTGACAGCGCGGAACGGGTGGACACCCGGGTGTTGCAGATTATTTTTGAACTGGATCGCCCGACAACGCCTTTGTATGTAGGACAGCAGATGGATGTATTTATTCAGCGACCGGCCAGCGCGGCGGTGGCAAAAAACCCGTGACCGATGCGGCGATCAGAGACGAACCTAACTAAAACACTTTTCATGATGAGACTCTCAACAAAGTCTGAGGCACCCGCCAGTGCGTTCCCGATGATTTTGGCAGCCGCGCTGCTGGTGACCGCCGCCCTGCCGTTGACGGCAGCGGATAACGCCACGAACAATATCCCGCCCTGGATCTCCCGGCCATTGTCGTTGACGGAGGCCATCAATCTGGCCTTGAAACAAAATGGGAATATCTTGCGCGGTCAAAGCGACTTGGAAGCGCAGTATGGCGTGGTTATCCAGACCCGGGCCGTCGTGTTTCCCCGCTTGGGAGTCTCCGGAAATTACCAAACCACCAGCGCCACGGAGGTCTTTCCCTTCCCCGGAGCTCCGCCGGCCCAACACCAGACCTGGGTGGCCAACATCCAGGTGACGCAATCGATTTACGAAGGTGGGCGGATCAATTCTTCCCTCCGCAGCGCCCGGCTGACCAAGGAGCAGGCGGTGCTCCAATATCAGACCGTCATTGCCGATGCCGTGCTTCAGGTGCGGGTCGCCTACTACGATGTCCTATCGGCGGCGGAGCAGATTCTGGTGCAGGAAGCATCGGTGAACTTATTGACCCGGGAACTGGAAGACCAGACGCGGCGCTATGAGGCGGGCACCGTGCCGCGCTTTAACGTGCTGCAGGCGGAAGTGCAACTCGCCAACGCCCGCCCCTTGTTGATCCAGGCACGGAATCGTTATCGTTTGGCCAAGGATAACCTCGTGAATTTGCTTGGTTACCATGTACCGGCGGTCATCGGGGAGGACCTCCCCCTGCAACTGACCGACCGCCTCGATGCGGAACCTTACCCGGTGGATCTGGCCGTGGCCGTGGGCAAGGCGCTGGAGAACCGGCCTGAACTCGCCGCCCTGCGCAAAGCGGAAGGCCTGCGCAAAGAGGGAGTCATTTATGCCCGGGGAGGTTATAAACCGAGCCTGGAGGCTTTTGCCGGTTACGGTGCGCGTAACTCCTCGTTCAATAACGACCTCGCGAGGGAGGTTTCAGGCTATACGATCGGCGCCCAGGTGAATTGGAACATCTTTGACGGTTTCCTCACCAAAGGCCGCGTGGATCAGGCCAAAGCACTTTATCAAGGGTCGAAGGTGGATGTGGACAATGAAACGCGCAGCATCGAACTCGAGGTGCGCACGGCGTATTCAAACTTCATCGAGGCGCGGGAAACGCTGGAATCGCAAAAGAAAGTCCAGGAACAGGCCGAGGAGGCTTTACGTCTGGCCAGAGCCCGCAGCGAAGCCGGCACCGGCACCCAATTGGATGTGATCAATGCCGAGACTTCCCTGACCCAGGCGCGCTCCACGCAGGTCCAGGCGCTGCACGATTATGACGTCGCCCGTGCCCGATTGGAACGGGCCATCGGCTTGAACACGTTCGGCCAGGCGAGCACTCAGCCGCCGAACCAGAAGTGACTGGCGGCGCAGGACTGACGCGCTAGTGAAGCTTCTGCTCGAATTTGCCGTCCTGCTTGAGAAGAGTCGCGAATCCGTTTCCAGCAAGCCAGGCTTTGGCTTGGGCGTCGCCCTTGAGATAGGCATCCCAGAAGGCGGTTGAGCTCATCAAAATCAGGCCGTGGAAAAGTTCGTCCTTCTCACCACCTCCCTGCCCGCGCGAACGGCCGGAGAAAACCATGTGATCGCCATCCTGAAGGGTGAGTAGGAATTGGTCTGCGCCCGAAATGTGATCGAAGGGAACGCGACGAGCTTCGGCTTTGGTGTCCCCGATGGGGCTGTCGTCGCGGGTGCCGGTCATGTGGAAGCAGGGAATATGAATTTTCGCGAAAGCGGCATCCCATCGCGATTTGTCCCGGGGCACGGGTGAACTCATGGCGATGGCGGCCTTGACGCGGGGATCGCCGGCGGAAAATTCGCCGCCAGACAAAGCAGGAAGAACCTCACCGGCAATCGCCAGTGTGGTGAAACTGCCAAAGGAGTGACCCGCCACGCCGATGTGGACAAGATCGAGTTGGCGCCGCAGCGGTCCTTCCTCCTGATTCAGCTTCACCAATTGATCAATTGCAAAACTGACGTCCCGAGGCCGCTCAGTCGCGTTCTTGAGGTTCGAGGCGGACTTTTGCAGCGCTTTGAACCGTTCGGCGGGCGCGGCGTCCTGCCAAACCGCGGAGTCGCTGCCGACATGCTGCACATGCACTGAGACGTATGCATGGCTGGCCCAGTGCTGGCCGAGGTATTCATAACCATCCCGCGAACCGCCCAAGCCGTGCGAAAAAATGATCACTGGAAAGGGGCCCGCACCCGTCTTCGGATAGTAGATTTTGACCGGCACTTTGCGATCGCGCTTCTGATCCTGCCAATCGAGCTTTAACGTCGCCACCGACGAGGGACCCGCCGCATCTTTGTAACGCAGAACGGGCATATTCGTATCCGCAGCCGCTGCAGGTTGTGAGACGGAGCTGCCAATCGCAAAAAGCATCAAACAAAGGAATCGAGTCATTCTCATGCTTTCTAGGACGTGGGAAGGCATGGGTTTGTTACAAGGCGGAGGGTTTTTGCTCGCATCGGGCGGGGAAATCGACACCATTCACGGAACACACGAATTCATGGACACGGCCACACCGAACGTCACGCCACCATCAACGACCGAACCCTCAACCGGCGCGGAAATCAAACACCTGCGTGACCTCTCGCCGCAGCAATGGAAATCCGGCATCGCGGCCTGGCTGGGCTGGACGTTCGAC
>JAQGOT010000434.1 GCA_028293465.1 Pedosphaera sp.
GGAGCTTTTTTCGCCGAGGTCCACGGCCGGCAATTGGTAGGCGCGCGAGGTGAGGATTTGTTCGATGAGATATTTGACGTCGTAATTGTGCGCGGCGAAATCCTCGGCGAGCCAATCGAGCAAGTTCGGATTCCACGCGCTCAGTTCCATTTCGTCCACAGGTTCGACGAGGGCGCGGCCCATGAACTTTCCCCAAAGGCGATTGACCAGCGTGCGCGAAAGCCGGCCGTTTTGAGGACCGGTGATGCACTGAGCGAGTTGAGCGAGGCGCGCGGGTTTGTCGACCTTGGAATCAATCGCGCCCAATTCGGGGTAGATGAAATGCAGCGCCGCTTTCTTGCCGGTCGGCTTGTCGCAACGGACCATTTCCAGCGGGCCGTCGGCATAAACGCCGGCGAGGCCGTAGGCGTCCGCGAGGGTGAAGTCATTGACAAAGCTGTCATGGCAGGAGGCGCATTTGAGATTCACGCCCATGAAAACCTGGGAGATGTTCTGGGCGGCCTGCATCTGCGGCGTTTGGCTGGCATTGACGACGCCGCGCCAGATTACGCCTTTGCTGAAGCCCTCGGACTCGGGCACGGGATTGACGAGTTGGGCGACGAAGCGGTCGTAGGGGAGATTGGTGGCGAGGGCGGAATAAAGCCAGGCAGTGATCTGTTTGCGGCCACCATCGATGTAGCCGGTGCCGCGATAATCATTGCGCAGGGCATCGTTCCAAAAGGTCAGCCAATTTTCGGCGTAACCTCTGTTGTCAGCCAGCAGGCTGCGCACGAGCCGCTGGCGCTTGTCTGCATGGCGGTCAGCGCTGAAAGCGGCCAAGGCTTCGGACGAGGGCAGGAGTCCGATCACATCGAGGTAAACCCGCCGGGCAAAGACGCGGTCGCTGACTGGCGACGGCGGCTTGATTTTATGAGCCGTAAAGTAGGGCGTCAGGAAACGGTCGATGGGATTGGCACCGGCGGAGCCGGGGGGAAGTTGAGGGCGGTGTGGTTTCAGGTTGGCTGGTTCCAGCCGGCCGAAAGCGATGTTGGCGTCCCACGGGAGGCCTTGGTCGATCCAGGCGCGCAAGAGGCCGATTTGGTCGGGAGTGAGCCGCGAGCCTTTCTTGGGCATGATGCTGTCCGGATCGAAACCCTGCACCAGGCCGATGAGCGAACTCTCGGCACTTTTACCCGGCAGGACGGCGGCTCCTGAATCGCCGCCTTTGAGCAAGGTTTCGCGCGTGTCCAGGCGGAGGCCGCCTTTGTCCTTGCCGCGGCCATGGCAATTGATGCAGCTCGCTTCAAAAATGGGTTTGATGTCTTTCGAAAAATTGATGGCCCGGTTCGCGGGGGGAGGCAATAGGGCAGCTTGCTCCGGTGTGATCCCGGCCAGGAGCGGGGCGCAGGCGCCGAGCCACGCTGCCAAAGCGAGTCTGGGAAAGTAGAGTTGCATGATCAAAGAATGTAATAAAGACCGGCTAAAAAACAGGAAAAATTTTGGGCGGGAGCGCTGTCCGGTGGCGAGATAGCAGAAATGACATCCCAATTTTGACGCCGGGTGTGCGCCGGGCATTCAGCGGCTGACAGGGGCGGGCGGCATCCCGCAGGATGCTGCTGGACGAGGCTCGCGCAGAATGCAATTGCTTTTGACGGGAGCGGGCCAGTCTGATTAGCTGCGGGGTCAATTTGAACTGGAATTCGGCCAAACGGCTTTACTTTGCATGAATCTCGCTGCCTCATTGTCCGGCGCTGGCGTTCGAAAACTGCATCGGGTGGGACTGTTCCGCGGTTTAAGCGTGGCGGCTCCAGAATTGGGGCGGACGGATTTTAACCCGGCAACCCACTGACAACTCCCCCAAGCTAGATGCAACTCATCCTTATCGGGTCTTGTATGGCGATTATCGTCGGGGTGTATTTTAACACTAACCCGATGAAGCACGGGGGCTGGTTCATGACCCGCCGGTTCATCAATTGGTTCCCATTGGGAATGACCTACGCCTTTTTATATATGGGGCGGTATAACCTGAACGTCTCCAAGAACGCGCTGGGGACCCTGATGTCGAAGGAGGATTTTGGGCTGATCTTTGCCGCCGGCACGGTGACGTACGCGGCTTCATTTTTGATCAACGGTCCGTTGGTGGATAAATTCGGCGGGAAAAAGGGCATCATTGTTGCGGCCTTTGGCGCGTCCATGGCCAATGTTTTGCTGGGGGTGCTGACCTATCTGGTGGTTACCAACCAGCTCAAGATGAAAATGGTGGTCCCGTTTTCGATACTTTACTCCCTGAATATGTATTTTCAGAGTTTTGGGGCGATGTCCATCATCAAGGTCAAAGCTTATTGGTTTCATGTGCGGGAAAGGGGCGGTATTTGGGACGCTGATTTCCGTCGGGGTCTATTTTGCGTTTGATTGGGGGCAGGCGATCATCGAGATGACGAAGGTGGGTGATAATGTCAAAGGGGGATGGCTGCAAGGTTTGATCCAGCGGGTCTTCGCATCCGCGGCCCATCCGGTGGATGCGACTTGGGCGGTGTTTTTCATCCCGGCTGCCATTCTGATCGTTTGGGGATTGCTCGACTGCTGGCTGATCAAGGACACGCCCGAGGAGGCCAACTTCCCGCCCTTTGACACGCATGACGCTTCCTCAGGAAAGATGGACGAGACACTGACCGCCCTGGACTTGTTAAAAAAGGTTTTTGCGAGTCCGTTGATGCTGTTGATTGCCGCAGTGGAGTTCACCACGGGAGTGTTGCGCAACGGAATCATGCAGTGGTACCTGGTGTTCGCCAAAGAGGTGAAACAGCCGGGAGCGGAATTTTTCACGGCTCACTGGGGATTGTTGCTGTGCATTTTTGGCATCATCGGCGGATTCGCGGGCGGACTTATTTCGGATCGGTTTTTTCAATCACGGCGGGCGCCGCCGGCAACCTTGCTCTTTGGCATCATGTTTATCGTGACGATTGTGATGGCGATGTTCCTGCTTTCGGCGCCGGTGATTGTGGGGGCGGCAGCCATTGTGATCTCCATGGCCGGAATCGGGGTCCACTCCCTGATGTCGGGCACGGCGGCGGCTGACTTCGGCGGGCGGAAAGCGACGGCCACGTGTTCGGGGATCGTGGACGGTTTTGTGTATCTCGGAACGGGGTTGCAATCCTTCAGCCTTGGTTATTTGACCAGTGTGAACTGGCATTGGTGGCCCATTTTTATGGTGCCGTTTGCGTTGATTGGCGGGCTCATCGCCTTGAAAATGTGGCATGAATTGCCGGCGGCCACCAAGAGGTATATCGCTGAAATAGAGCAGAAACCAGGCGTCGCCAAGCCTTTGGCGGCAGGGACGCAAACAGTGTGACCAGGCGGGAAAGAGGATAGCTCGACCGCGAGACGCGACTCAATCCCGATGCTGGCCTGGAGGCCCGTGCCAAAAGAAAAGGCAACCCGGGCACGCAATGGCTCGGTTGCCGATTAAGGCCTCGTGCGGAAATAAGCTGACCCGATCTGCTGGTCCTCCGGGCGCCAGCCCGC
>JAQGOT010000441.1 GCA_028293465.1 Pedosphaera sp.
TGACCGTCGCCCCAAGAATGCCGATGGCGAGGTAAAGCATCTCCTTGTTTTGGATGATCTCGAATTTAGGCACGAAGCCGCCCAGAACCGCGGCTGCGTCCGGCCGCGAGAAAATGATTTCGGCCATAAAACACGCACCGATGGTCAGGATCAGGGTGACCACGAGGGCTTCGATGTATCGGAATCCCTTGTTTTGAAGATACATCACGGCCAGCACATCCAAGGTGGTCAGGCAGACACCCCAGATCAAGGGAAGTTTGAACAATAGATTTAGGGCGATGGCTGACCCGATCACCTCCGCCAGGTCGCAGGCACAAATGGCGACTTCGCACAATGCCCATAGCGAAATTGCCACCGGTTTGGAATAGTGGTCCCGGCAGGCTTGCGCGAGGTCGCGCCCGGTGACAATCCCCAACCGCGCACAAAGCGATTGCAGCAGAATCGCCATCAGATTGGAAAGGAGAACAACGCTGAGCAGCGTATAGCCAAATTGAGAACCGCCGGCGAGGTCAGTGGCCCAGTTACCCGGATCCATATAGCCAACTGCCACCAGATACCCAGGACCCGAGAAGGCCAGCATTTTGCGCCAGAAACTCAGGTTTTTTGGAATTGGGACAGTACGATGCACCTCCTGCAGACTGGGAGCGTGATTGGGAAGCCGCCAGCCGTCATTCGCGCCAGAAGATGCCGGATAGTCCGTCTTCATGACTGGGTGAGGGTGGGGGAGTTGGGGAGCGTTCGCTTGGACGGAATTAATGTCCTGCGGTTTCGCTGCCGAACTAATATTTTAGCGTAATTCATTGCCGTGGGATTGCGCGACTGCAACCTGACCACTCATTTAAATTAGCACAGCAAATGTTTGGGTCAATAAATAAAGTTAGGCTTACCTATATATTAGAATCGTCCCATATCTGTCGAAGAGTACGTGAAATCGTATGATCTTGGCCAGCACAGCCCGGGGCGGGCGAGCACATAATTCCCTGGTTGAGTTCCGCTGCCGCAAGCCGGTCAGGTATTGGTGGACGGCACTGCCCGTCCAGCGGTAATTTAAGGCATGCGACCACTGGACATTCAACCGATAGGCGATGAATTGGCTGTAAAATGGGAAGATGGCGGCGAGACTTTTGTGCCACTGGAAAAACTGCGGCGGCACTGCCCTTGCGCTGGCTGCAAAGGGGAGGTGGACATCATGGGCAATGTCTACAAGGGGCCCGACAAGGCCTTGCCCGCGGCGGCTTTCAAATTACTGCGTGTGACGAACGTGGGCAGCTATGCGATCCAGCCCATCTGGGGCGATGGACATGCCACCGGGATTTATTCCTTCGACTACTTGCGCAAAGTTGCCGATGCGCCGTAATAAGTTGCGAACGGGACCCGCAAAAGAAAAAACCACCGCCCCAGCACAGGGCGGTGGTTGCAAAAGGGCGGGGACGATTTACTTCACATCCGGAAACTTGGCATCTTCAACCTTCTGAGCGTCAGTCTTTTTCCCCATCAGCTTGCTCCAATCCTGCGGCTTGCCGCTGTCCCAAGCACCAAAATCGCTGGTTTTATCGTCCGGAGCCTTGCTCTTGAGAAAATCAGTCTGAGTGGGCTGAAAATCTTCGCTTTGCACAATGGTAGGCGTTATGAAGATGATGAGGTTCCTCTTGTCCTGACTCTTCGACTCCTGGCGGAAGAGGTGGCCCAGGAGCGGGATGTCACCCAAGAGCGGCACTTTGATGTTCCCGACGGCAGTCGCATCGCTTACTAGTCCACCCATCACCAAGGTGTTACCGCTGGGGATGAGCACCTGGGTTTCAATGCGGCGGATGTCGAAAATATCCGCTTGGCTGACCACACCCGCCACAGTTTTGGTGGCAACACCGGCGACATCGGACACTTCGGGCACAACCTTCAACTGAATCGTGTTGTTGGCCGAGATGCGAGGCGTGACTTGCAGGATCGTGCCCACGTTCGTGTAGCTGACTTGAGATCCACCGGGCGAGCCTTGAGTGCCGGCAGTTGTCGCGAAGATCGGCTGCGCCCGGGTTACGGAGAGTGTCGCCATCTGATTATCTAACGTAACTGCACGAGGAGTCGAAAGAATCCGCGCATCCGTATCCTTGTTCAGGAAAGACAACACGGCGCTGACGCCATCTGCATTCAAGAAGAAGGTGCTCGGAAACACTCCACTGGCGGAGTTGGCCGTGAACATCGATTGGCTGGGGTTAAGTATTCGGCTTAAGACTTCCGGCTTGTCCGGCGTCCCTGCCGTGGCAGGTGTGCCAGGAGTACCCGGGATGTTGTGGGCCGGGTCTCCAGGAGTACCCGGGATGGCAGGTGTGCCAGGCGTGCCTGGGGAAAACGCTTGTGCGATCGCCGGGTTATTACCCAAACGGATTTGTTGAGCCGCAAAGGTGCCGGACCAATCAATGCCTTTTGAAGTGCTTGGGCTCTTTGACGTTTCGACCAGTTTCGCTTCAATCAGGACCTGCTTCGTCGGGGTATCCAGTTGCGCCACCACCTTGTTCACCTCGATCTGTTCTTTCTCGGTAGCCAAAAGCACCAATTGAGCCGTGCGCGTATCCGCCACCACTTTGCTCCGTTTGTCAACCAAAGCCGTTTGGATGCTCACGAGCATGTTTGTGGGGTCAGCGTATTTCAACTGGATAATGCTTGAGACCAGCGGATCCGGCGCGGCGGGATCCTTGACGGTAATGCGCGCAATTTTGGTTTTGGGATCTTCCACAATGGTGAGATTGTAGTTGTTCAACACGGCGGTCAGCGCCTGATCGGGTGTCAAGTTCTCCCAGCGCAAAGAAACCATGGGTTGGGGGACCGGGCGGCCATCCGGGCCGATGCCACCGTAGTTGATTTTGGGATCGAGCATGTAATTCAGACTGGCCTGACGCGCCAGGTTTTTGATTGCGTCGGTCAGGGGCACTTCATCCATCACGATCAGCGGGATGACGGCATTGGGATCGCGCGCGGCATTGGTGGCGGCCGGAGCCGGGGTGGCTTCGGGAGCCGCCGGTGCTGCCGGGGTGGGGACGGCCACCGGCGCAGTGCTGGCCGTCGGAGTCGGAGTGGCTTCCGGTGTGGCGGCTGATGTGGCTTCCGCCGTGGCGGTTGGTGCGGCGGCTGCGTCCGCAGGTGCGGAGTTGGTGGCCGTGGCGGTGCTCGCAGCGGAAGGCTGTTTGTCTGCGGTGGGGACATCCGTTTGCGCCAGGGTGGCCAGGCTGCTGGCAAGGAGCCCGGCGAGACTCAGGACGATGAGGTTACGTTTCATTTTTAGTGTGCTGTTTTGTTCCGACTATGCATTGGCCTTACGCAGGCCAAGTTTGTCTAAGTGAGTTTTAGCAGCAAAGGTGCCAACCGGATTAACCGCTTGAAAACGGCTTGTTTCTTGAGGAAATGCCCACTCTCCCAGCGGCCTTGTCCCGTCTTTAGACAGGAGGCCGAGCGGGTGACGAAGTAGGGATGAGCGGGCGGAGGAATCCGATTCAGAGCGTGGCAAGCTCGGCGTAAATGCAACCGGAAGCCGTGCGGATTGCTGATGGCGGCAGCCCGGGCGGGGTGCTTTGAATTTTTGTCTGGGTGGGTCATTGAGCGGTTTGTTCAAAGCGCCGGCTGATCGAAGCGGGAACATGGATGGGAACCAACCTGACGGTCGCCGCCCGGTCGGGGCCAAGCGGGTCATGGCCCGACCAGTTTCACGCGGTAGAAGCGCCGGAGAACATTGGTGGGCGTGTCCAGGAAGTTTGTGGTTGTTCCATTCGTGAGCGTGAGCAAAGCCAGGGGTTGCCAGGTGAGCAGATCCGTCGAGACTTGGATTTCATACGCCGATCCCGCCGTCCCGGTAAAGGTAAATTGAAACTGGCCATTGCCGAAATGCTGGAGACCGCCAGGTTGCACCACGGGTGGCACGGGGGCAACCACGGTCAGAGTCGCGGGCGAACTCGTGACCGTCCCGAGCGCATTGCTAACCAAGCAGGTGAACTGGGTGCCGGAATCGGA
This sequence comes from Pedosphaera sp., assembly GCA_028293465.1. Classification (GTDB taxonomy): domain Bacteria; phylum Verrucomicrobiota; class Verrucomicrobiia; order Limisphaerales; family Pedosphaeraceae; genus JAQGOT01. The sequence goes on from JAQGOT010000441.1 coordinate 4,000, forward strand.
CACCTGCACGTTGCTCAAGGTGTAGCTTGATCCCGTGGCTCCAGCGATGAACGCGCCGGTGCGCTGCCAGAAATAGCCCAAGGGCGCCGAACCGCCGGCAACGACGCTGAAAGTGACTGAGGCACCCGCGTTGGTTGTGAGACTCTGCGGTTGGCCGGTGATGAGCGGCAATGACGATCCTGCGGCAGCTACTGTGAAGGGGTTGCTCAGACCAGAGTGCCCGGAGCCGTCATCCGCCTTCAGGAGCATGTTGGTGCCGGCTTGCGGCACGGTGACGTTGCCCGTCCAGATGCCGTTGACACAAGGCCCGGAACCCGACGGGCTGACGGCAAAGGGTAGGAAGCTCGCAACGGTGTAACGCAGGCCAACCAGGCATTTGAGCGGAGTGGCGACTCGAATCGCGGGAAAATCATCACCAATGGCAAAATAACTCAGCCCATTCGTGCCATCGGCAAAAAGATGGTAAAAGTTTGTGCTCCAATAAAACGCGGTGCCTGCGGGATAAGTGACGCCCACCCGATACGGGATGCCATGGGAGAGTGTGATGGGTGTTGCCAGTGGCGTCTCGACCCAGGTGCCGGGCACACTGACCACATTCTGGCTGGCCAGCAACACCCCGGTATCAGTCCAGATCGAGACCTTCTTGCCATAATAATGGCGCACATGAGTTACCCGGATGTCAGCGTTCGGGGTGAAGGCATAGCCGTCGGTATAGCCGCCGCCAGAGTCGGTGCCGGAGGGCGAAAGGGATCCCGGAATGATATTGGTGGCCAGCCCGCCAGCAACGAGACCATTCAGTGCGAGCGTTCCGGTGAAATTGGTTACGGTCGCATTGGCCTCGTCCTGGGCCGTGACCGTTGCGACAAACGGGCCGTTGACAGTTTGCGTTGAGGCGATCGTGCTCCACGTGAAATGGTCCACCTGCGGTATGTGAGGCACGGCCGCCAAAACCAGACCTGCCATCACGATGCCGTAACCAGAATCCCGGTCCCAACCGAGCCCCTCTATGTCCAACGCGGTACTCGTCAAGGCATTGCGCATTTGGTTCGGGGTGAGCGTTGGGTTGGACGACTTCAGCAGCGCAGCGATGGCCGCTGCATGGGGCGCCGCGGCTGAGGTGCCGTAAAATGACTCGAATCCCGGGACGCTGGTACTCACGCCATCTGCCGCTGCGAGATCGGGCTTCGGGCGAACGCTGCCGCCAGTGGATGAAAAGTTACCCGGGGTGATGGCGATGCCGTTGACATCAAAAAACACGCGCCGTGGACCATCGGAACTGAAGTATTCGACCGGATTGCTCGACCCGGAGACAAATGCGTTGGGATAGACCTGCGGCGCTCCAACCGCAGCCACGCAAAATGCATTTGTGGCACAAGCGTGGCCCCGCGTGTTGCCCTGGGTGGCGACCGCCAACCGGCCCCCTTCGGTATCCAGGTGCAAAAATCGACTCGCCCCGCTGTAAAGAACGACCACGAGCCGTTCGTCAGCGTTGACCGCACTACTGAGAGTTTCATATGGATCTTGCAATCCGGTTTGGCTGTCGTCTGACCGGTCGAGCACCACGGTCCCAGAGGCATCCAGCAGATAAAGGTCATAATCGTTACCGGCCGCGCCAAGCGGATCGGACCAGAACAAATCCACGGAAATACTATTTGGGTCGGTGATGGTGTTGTAAGGTGCTCCACCAAACCTATGGATGCGCCCTTGAATCAAGCTGTTTGTACCACCATCGAAAAAATCCCCCTCCCAAGTGCCTGATTGGTTTCTATCGGCATGACCGGCGTTCCCGGCCGAGGAGAAGTAGAGCGCGCCACTGGCGGTCACATCGTTCACCGCTTGCGCGATGACTCCGTCCTGAAATGGCGATTCATTGAAGTAACCAACATCATCAACAATGATGTCGCAGCCTTGGTTTCGTAACGCCCGAATATTGTTCGCAAATGCGGTTGGTCCATCGAACGCCGTTGCGAAAAACAATGTGGCGCCAGGGGCCAGGTCGTGAATAATTTCCAGCATCGCAGTGCCTTCGCCTGCCCCGGAACCGCCCTGCCCGGATAGCACCGTCACGTTCTCCAAATTGCCGGACGCTTGGGATTGCGAGAGGAAGTCAACGCTATCCGAGAGAACACCCACTTTTACTCCGGCTCCGCTTACAGCGTAAGTGCTTCGCGCCCCGATGGCGCGATGCGTCGTATCCCCTTCCGAATCCACACTCCCGGCATTAAAGGAAGCCTTTGCCGCCGGCCTGATGAACGTCACCTCTTCCCGCGAGGCCAAGGGGTTCATTTGGGGCAGCGGAACCCAGGCCCGAATCGCATCATACTGGGCGAAGCTGTTCACCACCTTGCCGTCGAGCGCGGCGATCTCGGTCAACAGGTCATCCGTGACCCGGGCTTTAATATCCACCAAGACCCGGCCTTCACTGTCTGAATCCACCTTGACCCGAAGCTTGGTGAGGCCGTCTGCGATCGGTTGCCCGCGTTGCATCCGTCCTGCATCCAGCAGCTTGGAAGCGATTTTCTGTTCAACCAGTGTGCGGGCCGCTTTTTCTTCCTGCAGCGCGTGGATTTGTCGGAGGACGCTTTGACTGAGTTCCTGGTCTGGGGCGGTCAGCAGAGCGGAAGTGGCAGCCAAGGTTGGTCGGTTAACGGCTGGATGTGCGCCGGCGTGGAGCATTCTCATCTTGGGGGCGTTGGTGCTGGTGGCTGGCATCATGTGGGGCGGGGACTGCGTCAGGCCCAGGGGCTTCCTTGGGGGAGCGAGGTTGGGCGTGCGAATTGAGGACGTGTCGCGGGGTGCCCACCGGGTTTGGATGTGCCACGCGAAAAGCAAAACAAAAATGGTAAGGCTAGCAAACAGGATTCTATTTTTTTTCATTTGGGTGGTTTGTTTCTCGGCCATTGACTGAGCTGGGACTGTGGAACGAAAGGCAAACCCTGGTTTTGCGCTTGCACCCGTCCAGCCTGTATTGACACAGATGTAAATTGGGGATTGCGTCGAGGCTCCTTGAGAGTCCCGCAGTCTAAAACCAAGTCATATTATGATGGCCAGTCGCGCTGATATGTTTGTTCCTCCAATGGTTGGACGCGGTCCGCTGCCAAACCCAGGCTTAAAGGAAATGTCGATGGCATCGCATAATGGTTATCTATGCGTGCGATCCTCGAAGCGTAGCTCGAGGGGCTCGGTTTGGAGTTCTGTCCGGATTAGCACCGAGGTTTCCCTGATTTCCAGACACTGAATTTTGACTTTGCCGGCGGAGGTGTTGACTTCGGCAAATTCCCCCACCGCCAGAGTTCGATTGTTAATCAAGGCCAGACGCTGGTTGGTGCTGCCGGAAAGGCCCTTGAGCGTGAACGAGGAGGCGGAAATGGCCGGGCCGTTGGTGGCGGCAGCCGCGACGGCTTGGCGTGTGGAAAGTGGGAAGAACGGATCCTTGACCGGGGAACTGGTGACATCAAAAATCGCCAGCGGAACCGCCAATTCTTGCGGCGCGGCATTCGTGCCTGCGGGAACGGTGGCGGCGCCTTTTTCTGCTGCGCTGCTCGAGCCGGGGGAGAGAGCCAACACGCCAGCGACCAACCACGCTGTCAAACCCGGAAGGGGGAATGGGGAAAGTTTCATGTGCTTAGTTGCCCGATTGAGCGTTGCTGGATTTCACCAGGTTGAGGATTTCCATGCGGAAGGTGAGTTGCTCCTTCTCTTCTCCGCCACCGGGTTCCAGGAACAGGTTTTGGATGCGCGCATAAGGGAATTGGTTTTCAAAATCGGCTAGAAACTTTCCGAGGTCGTAGTAATAAGCGGTGCCACCCACAGCGACATCGGCTTGATGGTAGGGAAAACTGGGAAACATGGCAACTTCGCCGATCACAGGCAGTCCGATCTGGGGCATATTCACCTTGTATGACGGCACGTTGAATTGCTTAAGGCGGCTGACCGTCCAGGAGAACAAGTCGCCGGCGGGCATGCTGGTTTCGATGACCGACAGTTTGGCGGTGGCCTCTTTCAGGGCGGCATCCACCTGGCTGGCATCGCGCACGACCTTCTGAGTTTTGTCGATTTCCTTTTGGAGGTCGGCACTCTTCCGCGCCACCTCCTGCAACTTGCCGCGTTGATAGTTGATCAAGCCATACCACAGTCCGGCGATGGCTGCGACGGTGCCCATGGCCACAAGGATAAGTTGGTTGCGCTTTTCTTTGGAGAGTTTCTTCATGGTCAGCGAACTCGTTCAGGGTAACGGCATTCAAAACTAAACTGGACATACGCCCGGCCCGATTCCGCGTCCATCTGCGGAGCGGAGAGGTTCCGGAGCAGGATTTCGTTGGTGGAAATGTGTTGACGTAGAAAATAGGGATTATGGGCGAGGGCTTCCTTAAACCGGTTGATGCTCTCGCCACCTGGATTGGGACTGCTGTCTCTCGCCTCGAGCACGAGAATGATTTTCTCCGCGCTGCTGCCCGGCTTGCCCGGGACCAGTCGGGCATCGATCATTTTGGATTTTACCTCTGGGACGACTGCGAAACTTTGTTCCACCCGCAGGCGGTTGAGCTGCACTCCCTCCATGGTGGAGCGTTGCAAGGCGTTCAGCAAATCCGCGTGCAAGAACCGATCAGCAGCCACCTGATGCAGCGCCTTGAGCTTGCCTTCCGTTTCCGCCAGTTTTTTCTGACTATCGAGGATCTGGGCATACTCATTGGTGCGCGTATTCAAGCTGGTTTGCAGCCGGCTTAGCTTGGCGTTGTCACTCATCAGCTTCATCTGGAGTGACCCGCTCCAGACCAGCACGGCCATTACGATGACGACGGCGATCAACATCGCCCGCTTGGCGGGGTCACGGCGGCGGATCTCCTCAGCGGCTTGCGCTTCGGCGAGCAGATTAATGCGAATAGGCATAGGCAGGTTAAAACGTGGTGGCGGCGGTCCCCACAGCCACGGTCAATTGTGGTGCCACCTGTTCCAGTTCGGCCACTTGCTGAGGTGGCAACGCGAGTTGCAGGGTGGCGGTTGGATTCCAGGCCGTGCAAGCGACCATCAATTCGGCTTCCAGACCTTTGACGACAAACTCGGAGCGTGCGGAGCCGCCGGAAACATAAACCCGGCTCACCGACTTGTCCTGTTGGTGTTCGAAAAAATCGATTGAGGCCCGCAGTTCGCGTCCCAGCAAAGCGAGCAAGGGCTCAAGCGTGGTCTGCACCTCGGCAGGCATGCCGACTTTGATGCCTTCCGCCTCGGCGTAGCTGATGCCCATGGCCTCAGCGAGACCATTGGTGAGCCTGTCCCCGCCGATGCCGAGCACCCGGTTCACAATCAATTCACCCCGGTTTAGCAGGCAAATGGAAGTGCTCTTGAACCCTATATCCACCAAGGCCACCGCGTCCTTGCTGAACGCGTCTGGCATCGCGAGCTCGAACGCGTTCACCGGGCCAAGCAGCCCGGGCAGAAGTTGATGGGGAATCAGACCAGCCTCTTTGGCGGCCGCCTGAATTTCATCGATCAGTTGCTTGCGGGCTCCGCCCACGAGCACCTTGTGCTTCTGTTGCAGGCCGGGTTTGGGTGCTTCCGCCCCAGGCGAGCGGTTGGAGGGAACCATCCAGCAGTCAAAGACATGGTTCGGCAGGTCCTGCTGGAGGTAATTTTTCGTGTTGTTTTTCAGGATCAGACGCATGTCCTCCACCGGAATCTGCGGTAAATCGGCGTGTCGCAGAATCGAGTCATTTACGCCGACCGTCAGGCTGATTAACTTGGTTTTGGCTTCGAGCACCCGGGTTATTGCCTTCAAATGCTCGGCCAATACCTCGATCGAAAGATGCTTTTCGTAGATGGGCGCATCCATGACCGCGTAGCGAAGCAGGGTTAAGGAATCACCCTTGCGCTGAACATGGATGGCTTTGGTGGAGCGTCCGCCCAAATCGATGGCGATGATCTGGTCGTGTTTCTTAGATTGGCCGTTAAGGAATGGCAGCGCCATAATGTCTTTTGTTCACTTACTTTCAGGAGGAAACTAGCAACTCCTTTGCCACTTCCACCGGAGATAAGGAATCCGGACAGATTAGGACTGCAAATGACGGGCGCGCGCTTGCAATTCCTCCAAAAGCAGTTGCAATGCGGGGGAGGGCTTGCCCTGCCAGAGAACGCCCATGATGACCGGGGCGAAGCCGGGCAGCGCCAAGGGGCGGACTTTTGGAGACATCTTTGTCTTGGGAATAGACACCGTCAGGCCGATACCAAAACCGTTGGCCACGTAAACTTCGATCTGATCCACGGAACTCACTTCGATGCCGGGAAACCAGTCGATGCCGAGCCGCGCGATGCCTTGCTGAAAATTCTTGCAGATGGCTTCGGTCGCCGGGAGGCAGATCAACGGCTCCGTGATCCGGTCGCGTTTCCACAGATCCTCCGCGGAGGTGAAGGGGCTTTCCTTGGGCACGAGCAGCATCAGCGGCAGTTCGAGCATCGCCCGCGACTGGATGCCGGGTGGGGATTTCTTTTCGATCAGCGTTACGGCGAGATCGATTTCCTGCTTTTGCAACATGGCTTCCAATTCCGGCTGGTAGCCTTCGCGCAAGGTCAGTTTCAGCTGCGGAAATTTTTTGCGCGCGGTCGCAAGTAATTCCGGCAGATGGTCGCGCAACACGATATCGGAAGAGCCGATGCGAATCTGATGGGTGGCGCCGCCTTGCAGTTCGCCCGTCACAGCTTCAATCCGCGAGAAAAACGGCTCGATAAACCGGTAAAGCTTTTCCCCAGGCGGGGTCAGGCAGAAGGGGCGCCGGTGAAAAAGCGTGGTGCCGAGGTATTCTTCCAATTGGGCGATCTGTCCGCTCACCGCCGGTTGCTGGATGCCGTAGGGGATGTTCCGCACGGCTTCGCTGATGCCACCATGCCGGGCCACGTAGTAGAAAAGCTCCAAATGATGAATATTCATACATCGACCTAAACGATGGTGGCGGCAGTTTTATCGATTAACGACTGGAAGGCAAGCTGCGTTATGAATGTGGCATAACCGGACCGACATTATCACGACAAGGCCCGAACCTATGATCAAACCCACACACCGTTTCACCCTTCGTGCCGGAGTCGCCCACACGGCACTGCCAACGTATGCCGTCCGTCTCAGTGCGAGTGCGAAGGATTTGCGCGCGGTGCAGGCTTTACGCTTTCAGGTTTTTAACATCGAGTTGAACGAAGGATTGGAACGGTCATATGAAACCTGCCTCGACGCCGATCCGTTCGATGAGGTTTTCGATCATCTGCTGGTGGAAGAGACGCGCACGGGGGAGGTGGTCGGCGCTTACAGGATGCAAACCGGTCGGCGTGCCCGGGAAGCGAAAGGCTATTATAGCGAGCAGGAATTTGACTTCGCTCCGTTTGAACCGTACCGGGACGAATTGGTGGAATTGGGCCGCGCGGCGGTGCATCGTGAGCATCGTAACCTGGCGGTGCTAAGCCTGCTTTGGAAAGGTATTGCTGCGTACGCACGAGAGCGGAATTGCTGGTACCTGACGGGTTGCAGTTCGCTCACTTCACAAGATCCGTCCCAAGGCGCGGCGATTTATCAAGCGCTGAAGAAGACGCATCTGGCCTCTCCCGAGTTCCAGACACAACCGCTGTCCGCCGTGGCCTGCCCGTTGGAACGACTGGCCGAGCGGCCCGGCAAAGTGCCAAAACTTCTGGCCGCTTACCTGACCCTCGGTGGATTTATTTGCGGACCACCGGCGATTGACCGTGACTTTAAGACGATCGATTTCCTTACCCTGCTTGATCTGCGGAATCTTTCGCCGCGCGCCATGGACCGATTCCTGGGCTGATTGCATGCACGGAGAGGAGCTCAAATAAGCGATTTTCGCCCGCCGCACCGAAACCAAATGCATTGCGTGAAGAATGAGGAGGAACGCATCGGTGCGGCGCGGCGATGTATGCGGCCGCCCGGAGGCGGTGCGATTTAGGCTTGAATTGGAGGGGTGGTGGGGTTCTGGTGTTCTGAATGAATCGACGACTCAGCCCGACGGGGATGTTGGTGATCCTCACCGGATTAAACCTGTTCAATTACATCGACCGGGCGGTGCTCAACGCCGTGCGAACGCCGCTGGCGGGGGATTTTCACGTGAACTACGGGGAATCAGGACAGGCGTTGACGGCTTTCATGATCGGTTACTTCATTACTTCCCCCATTTTTGGCTATCTCGGTGACCGAGTTTCGCGAAAGTGGTTGATTGCCACGGGCATTTTCGTCTGGAGTGTTGGGACGGTGTTGACCGGATTTGCAGCGACATTTGCGATCCTGCTAAGCTATCGGGTCCTGGTCGGCGTGGGGGAGGCGAGCTATGCCAGTATCAGCCCCGGGCTGATCTCGGACACTTTTGGGGCGGCACGGCGGAACATGGCGTTGACGATTTTTTCGGCAGCGATGCCTTTGGGCTACGCCCTGGGTTATCTCTTCGGCGGGGAGAT
>JAQGOT010000451.1 GCA_028293465.1 Pedosphaera sp.
CACCGCCGACAACGCGCTGATCATGAGCAGCGCCACCGGGCTGACCAATGGAACCCTCACCCTGGCCACGCCGGCGACCTATGCCAAGCTGGCGATCCTGGCTCATTCCGCGAGCGTGACCAACCAGGTGGGTACGCTGAAGTTAAATTTCAGCGACGGCACTTCGTTCGTGACCAGTTACTTTGCCCCGGATTGGGTCAACGGCACGGCCGGTGTGGCGTGGTTCGGGAACGGCCGGATCACGGTGGCGGGCGGCAACGATACTGGCGGAACGCTGAAGCCGCTGTACTATCAAACCACCATCAATGTCGCCGGACTGCTGGGCGCGACCAACAAACCGCTGGCCAGCATTACATTTGGCAAGACCGCCTCGGCCTCGACGGCCATTTACGCCGTCGGCGGGTTGGTGTCGCCCGGGGCCACACCCGTGGCCACCCCCGTGGTGGTGACGGGGTTTAACCGTGATCTCGTGATCGAGAACAGCGCCGCCGGACCACCTTATACCAGCGCGGCGCAGGAATTTAATCCAGGCGAAGGCTATGCGTTTTATCAAAGCGGTTTGCCCGGCAAGTTTTATGGTTTACCCGTCAGCGGGGGCTTTAACAGTATCTACGACGGAACGCTGTTTCAGTTTCAACCCTACACGGCGAACAACGCACTCGTCTTGAGCAGCGCCACGGCATTGACCAGCGGCACACTGACCCTCACCAGCCCGGCGGTTTACAACAGCGTCGCGGTCATCGCCAACTCCGCCAACGCCACCGCCAGCAGCATCGGCGTCTGGACCCTGCATTTCGCGGACGGTAGCTCGTATCAGACCACTTACAATGCTTTCGACTGGTTTTCAAATCCAGGCTTCGCCTTGCAGGGTGTGGAACGCATCGGTCTGACGAGCGGCGCCACACAGGGCGGCGGAAGCGGCGATCCGCGGTTCTATCAGACCACCCTTAATCTGGTCGCTTTGTTTGGCGCGACCAACAAGCCGTTGGCGAGCCTGACCTTCGGGAAACCGACGGGGGTCGGCGCCACGGCGGTTTATGCCGTCAGCGGTGTGCGGGGCAACCAGACAAATGGGATATATACGCTGCCCGTGGTAGCCACCACGACCGCGACCGGCGTGCAAATTCACGAGGCGACTATGGGCGGTAACGTGTCCAGCACTGGGGGTGCCGTGCCGGAAGTTTTGCTTTACTTTGGGCCGGTTGATGGTGGAACCAACGCCGCGAATTGGACTCGGAGTATTTACTTGGGCGCGCAAGGGGGAGGCTTCTCACAGAAAGCGACCGGGTTGTCGGGCAACACCACTTATTACTACCGGGCAGCGGCCGTCAATCCGACCGGCGTGGCCTGGTCGGCACCGTCCAAATCGTTCACGACTCCGGCAGCGTCGCTTGCCACCATCACGAACCTGCCCGCTTCCAACATTGGCCCGACCGTGGCGGTCATTTCCGGGACGGCGCTTTCGACCGGTGCGGATGCGCCCGTCATCACGCTTTTCTATGGGCCAGCCAATGGAGGCACCACGCCGGGAGCGTGGGCGCAAAGCCTTCCGCTGCCGGGCTCGCAAAACGGCTGGTTTGGCCAGGCGATTTCCGGCCTGATGACCAATACCACCTATTATTTTACAGCCCGGGCGGCCAACGCCGCCGGAGCGGCTTGGGGCACGCCCGTACAGAGTTTCACCACGCTCGCCACCAACCCCGCGCCTTCAAACCTGGTCACGGTGCCCACCGGCCGCAACGACAATGGACGCACCGGCCAAAACACGAATGAAACCATCCTCACGCCGGCGAACGTCAATACCAACAATTTTGGCAAGCTGTTTTCCTACGGGCTCGACGGTATGGTAATGGCCCAACCGTTGGTGTTGCCGAACGTCACCATTCCCGGCAGTGGCGTGCACAACCTGGTCATCGCGGCCACCGAGCACGACAGCGTGTATGCGCTTGACGCCGACAGCGACGCCGGTCCCAACGCCGCGCCGCTGTGGCATGTCAGCTTCATCAATCCGGCCGCGGGGACCACGGCTGTCCAATCGACGACCGACCTGCAGGCTTCGTCCTCCCCCGGCTTCTATGGCCCGGAGGTGGGGATTAGCGGCACGCCGGTGATTGATCCGGCGACGGGGACGATCTATGTGGAGGCAAAAACCAGGGAAGTGGTGAATAGCGTCACCAATTTTGTCCACCGGCTGCATGCACTCGACGCCGCAACCGGTGCTGAGAAATTCGGCGGCCCCGTCGTGATACAGGGTGCCGTCCCCGGCGTGGGCGACGACTACGGTTTCCCGGGAAATGTCGATTTCAATGCCTGGAAGCACATGAACCGGCCCGCGCTCCTGCTCAACAACGGCGTTCTTTGTGTGACCTTCGCATCGCACCAAGACTTTCCGCCCTATCACGGTTGGGTGTTTACGTATAATGCCTACACCCTCGAACCGCTGGGCGTCTTCAACACCACGCCCAATGGATCGGCGGGAGCCATCTGGCAGGCATCGAGCGGGCCGGCGGCGGATGCGGCCGGCAATATTTATTTCGAGACCGGCAATGGGACGTTCGATGCGTTCAACCAGAACTATGGGGACTCGGTCTTAAAGTTGTCCACGGTAGGCGGGCTGTCCGTGGCCGACTATTTCGCGCCCTACAACCAACTCACGCTCAATTTGCAGGACCTTGACATCGGGTCTGCGGGATTGATGCTGCTACCCGATTCGGCCGGCAGTGCCACCCATCCACACTTGCTCGTGGCCGGCAGCAAGACCGGTGTGTTCTGGCTCCTGGATCGCGACAACCTGGGACAGTTCAATCCGGCGGGGGATACACAGGTCGTGCAGGCGATTTCCGGGGCGACGCGGGGCATGTTTGTGACGCCCGCTTATTTCAACGGCAAAATTTATTACTGTTGCAACAGCGACAACGTGAAATCATTTGCCATTTCGAATGCGGTGATCAACACAACCCCAACGAGCCTGTCGACCGGGACCATCGGCTACCCCGGGTCTTCGCTGAGCATTTCGGCCAATGGCACCAACAACGGCATCGTCTGGGGACTGGACACCTCGGGCAATCAATCACGGCCCGCGGTTCTGCATGCCTATAACGCCACCAACCTCGCACAGGAGCTGTACAACAGCAGTCAGAACCTTGCGCGGGACAATCCCGGACCTGCGATCAAATTCACCATGCCCACAATTGCGAACGGGAAAGTTTATGTGGGGGCGGTCAACCAGTTGTCCGTCTTTGGCAATGTGAGCTTTCTGGCCACCCCAGTCATCGCACCCAGTGGCGGCATTTTCACAAACTCGGTGGTGGTATCCATGTCTTCACCTTCGAACGGGGTTGCCATTTATTACACCCTGGATGGCAGCACACCCACCACCAACTCCGTCCTTTACACCGGGCCGTTTACGCTCACCAACACCACCGCCGTGCTGGCGGTGGCCACGGTCCCAGGTCAGCCGAACAGTGGCGTGGCCGCGGCGAGCTTTTTTAACAGCGCGTCATTGGGGAATGGCACGGGCTTGATCGGTCAATACTACTCGAACACCGACTATACCACCCCCTTTGTCGGCTCACCGCTCGTCCGCACGGATGCGACCATCAACTTCGACTGGAACACGGTTTCGCCCAACCCCGCCATCCCGACCAATAACTATACCGTCCGGTGGACCGGCATGGTGCAGCCGCTCTTCAGCCAGACTTACACATTCGTTACCACCACCGACGATGGCATGCGGCTTTGGGTGAACGGGCAGTTGATCATCGACCACTGGGCGCCGCAATCCCCGACCACTTGGAGCGGCTCCATCGCCCTCCAGGCTTTGCAGCTCTACAGCCTCGAGATGGATTACAACCAGGAGGGCGGCGGGGCGGTGGCGCAACTTTTCTGGAGCAGTCCTTCCACCACCCAGAGCATCATCCCGCAAAGCCAGCTTTACCCGTTCAGCAGCCCGTTGCCGCTGCTGTTTTCGTCCGGGCATTTCACCAACGGCGTGCTGTCCCTTCAATTGTCTGGCATGCCAGGGAGGAGCTACGTGCTTCAAGCCAGCACTGACTTGGTGAACTGGGTTCCGCTAAGCACCAATGTGCCACCCGCGACGGTTCTGAATCTGATCGATCCGTCGGCGACGAATTTCCCGTCCCGTTTCTACCGGGCGCTCCAGTTGCCTTAAGGCAATCTTGTCGCACTTCGTGGGTTTGCGATCTTGGGAAGCTAGACTTCTGCTGGTTGCGGGGGACAGGCGAGAGCACGTGCCTCAGGGAATGCGCTTTCCCCTCAGCGGATCGAGAGAGGCTCAAGCCTTTCCGGAAGCATAGACCTTCAAGTCCGAAAGCGCATCTGCATCCGATATCTTCAGCAGGCAAAAATCTGCCTGCTCTCCCGGCTCCAGCCCGCTCACCAGCCCCAGGAGGTCCGCAGGCGCGCGGCTTGACCGGTCCCAAACCTCCTGCCAGGGGCGATTCAGCATCCGGGCGGCACGAAACACACCGTCAATCGGGCGGAGGGCTGAGCCGGCAAAATTGGTTTTGCCGGGTTGACGAACAATTTGATTGGGCCCGACTTCAACCTCAGTTCGGCCGAGGCGGTAGCGGCCGGGAGGTGCGCCCGCCGCCGCCATGGCGTCGGTCGTGTAGTAGATCGCTTTCGCTCGCAGGAGCCGGTGAATCAGACGGAACGGGGCCGGGGAGACGTGGATTAAGTCGGGAATCAAGCTGACGGTCAGGCCCGGTGTTTCAAGCACGCGCCACAGAATATTGTCATGCCGGTCCAATTCGCGCGGGCAGCCGTTGCCGAGATGAGTAAAGCCGGTGGCACCAGCCGACACAGCCTGCCCCAATGTTTCCGCGGAGGCATTCGTATGGCCCAGGCTGACCTTGATGCCGAGGGCGGTCGCACAGGCGATTGCCTCCAGGGTACCGGGCCGTTCGGGAGCCATGGTGAGCAGGAGCGGGTCATTGCCGGTGATGGCACGCAGTTCCTGTACGTGGGCGGCAGTTGGACTGAGCATCAGTGCTGGTTCATGCGCGCCGTGGAAGCCGGGTTCCGGGGAGAGAAACGGGCCTTCCATATGCCAGCCGACGATGGCGGATTCCAACTCCGGGGATTGCGAGCGGAGGTTGCGAAGACGATGCAATCGGGCGGTTAGCTTGGGCCATGCATCCGTGATGAGAGTCAGAAGAAAGCGGGTGCAACCAGCGGCACGGAGTTGCCGGGTGGCGGAGAGCAAATCGTCAGTCGTGAGTTCATCCTTTTGGAAATCGATGCCGCCATAGCCGTTGATTTGAGGATCGAACAGAGCGGGTGCCAACCACAGGTCGTCGGAAGCCGAGGTTGGTGCGGGCTCGAGATGGGTAATCTTCCCGTGCTGCCAACGCAGGCGCACGGATTTACCGGTGGCGTAATGCCGGGCGCAAATTTCACCTTCGCTCATGGAGGGAGAGTTTTTGGCAGAACGGGCAAAATTCACAGGATTTTTTACGGTTTGCCAAAGGTGACCCCAGGTTCGGGGCGAGCGGGGGAGGGAGGCAATGCAAACTGAATTTTCCATCCTTCCTTTCGAGCGTCCCTCCCTTGACATCAGCCGGTGGTTAAAGAAAAATGACTGTTCTTATGGCTGAACCCAAGACCAACGAGTTGATGGAAAAGATCGTTTCGCTCTGCAAACGAAGGGGTTTCGTTTTTCAGTCGTCGGAGATCTATGGCGGCATCAACGGGTTCTGGGATTACGGTCCGCTGGGCGCGGAACTGAAGCGGAACGTGAAGGATTATTGGTGGCGGGCCATGACCCAGCAGCGGGATGATGTGGTCGGGCTCGAAGCCACCATCATCATGCATCCCAAAATCTGGGAAGCGAGCGGGCATACCAGGACTTTCAGCGATCCCATGGTGGATTGCCTGCTAACCAAGAAACGCTTTCGGGCTGACCAGATTGAGCCGCAAAGCGGAACCGCCTATCACTACGCGGGGGCCAAGGATGAAACCACGGGCAAGGCCTCCGACGAGGCGTATTCGGTGTTGGTGCCGCCCGGCAAACCCCCGGAGAGCGCCCGCAAGGTCGCCAACCAGTTTTATCAGCAGCGCGGGATTGCGACGCCGACGCTGCTCGGTGAGCGCAGCGAGCAGGTCAAGGAATCGACGCGGTACAATCCTGAGAACGGGAGCCTGGTCACCGAACCGCGCCCGTTCAACCTGATGTTCAAGACCTACGTTGGTCCGGTGGAGAGCGAAGACGGTGTGGCTTATCTGCGCCCCGAAACCGCGCAGGCGATTTTTGTGCAGTTCAAGAACGTGCTGGCCGTGGCCCGTCAAAAAGTGCCGTTCGGCATCTGCCAGATCGGCAAAGCGTTCCGCAATGAGATCAATCCGCGCAACTTCACTTTCCGTTCGCGCGAATTTGAGCAGATGGAATTGGAGTTCTTCATCAAGCCGGATGAGGTCGCCAAAAATACGCCGGCCAATCCTGAGAATCCGCAAGCCAACTGGGGTTGGAGCGAGTGGCACAAGTATTGGGTTGAGGAGCGGGTGAAGTGGTATGAAAGCATCGGTCTGGACCGCAACACGCTTGAGTTTTATCATCAGCCGGCCAACGAACTGGCGCATTATGCGAAGGCCACGGTGGATATTCTGTTCAAGTTCCCGTTCGGCACGCAGGAGTTGGAAGGCATTGCGGCGCGGGGCGATTTTGATTTGAAGCAGCACCAGGAATACAGCGGCAAGTCGATGGAGTATCTTGACGAGGAGACGAAAGCCAAGTACGTCCCGCACGTCATCGAGCCGAGCGCCGGGGTGGACCGTTTGATTTTGGCTTTGATCTGTCACGCCTATCACGAAGAACAAGTGACGGACGAAAAAGGCGCGGTGGAGACGCGCGTGGTGATGAAGTTTCATCCGCGAGTGGCGCCGTTCAAGGTGGGCGTCTTCCCGTTGCTGAAGAACAAGCCGGAGCTGGTGAAAAAGGCAATGGAGGTGCGCGATTTGTTGCGACCCCACATGACAGCGTTTTACGACGAGGCCGGGGCAATTGGCCGGCGTTATCGCCGCCAGGATGAGGCGGGCACACCTTTTGGGGTGACCATTGACTTTGACACGCTGGGGGAGAAGCCGGAATTGCTCGACACCGTGACGTTGCGCGATCGCGATACGATGCAGCAGGTGCGGGTGAAGATCGATGAACTGGTGCCTTTGCTGTTGTCGAAGATCCGCTAAGACAAATGTCCGAGACACTTAACAGTCAGACAACGGCGGCAAAGCGGCCCCCCGCGAAGGCGCTGAACCGCGCGCCGACGCTTTATGCGATCATCGCTTTCAAGCTTTTGAAGGGGACTTTGTTCGTGGGGTTGGCGGTGGCGGCTTACGCGATGTCGGATAACGATCTGCCGGCGACGTATCAACAGTTGCTTCATTTCCTTCGGGTTAATCCCGAACGGAAATTCTGGAGCGATCTCGCGATTCAAGTTGGAAACCTCACCGAATCCAAGGTGCTGTGGGTCGCGCTGGGCACCCTGGTCTATAGTCTGTTTTCGTTGGTGGAAGGCATCGGCTTGATATTTCGTGTGGGTTGGGCGGGTTGGCTGGCGATTGGCGAATCGGCTTTTTTCATACCCATCGAAGTGCTTGAACTGATCCATCATTTTACGAAGCCGGTTTTCTTCATCCTCATGGCCAACATTTTCATGGTCTGGTATTTATTTCGATACCGGGACCGACTTTTCAAGCATCATCATTGAGGAGGGTTTCGCGGCTTGGCCACAATGTTTGATGCATTCGCTGATGAAGGCTCACATCCGCAATTGATGGATATGGGTCCGGCTTTTTCCTGCGTGACCGGGGAAAGCAAGGGTGGCATGCTCAAGATGTGACAACAACCGAAGCCCACAAACTACTCGAGCAATTCCGCGCCGGCGGGGTGAGCCGCGAGAAGGTGCTGCAAGCGTTCCAGGCTGCGCCGGTGGCGGACCTTGGATTTGCGCAGGTGGATACGCATCGCGCGTTACGCAAAGGTTTTCCGGAAGTGATCTTCGGGGCCGGCAAGACACCGGGGCAGGTGATGGAAATTGCCGCGAAGCTGCTGGAAGGCGAGCAGCGGATATTGATTACGCGGATTAATGGGGGACATGCGCGGGCGTTGCGCAAAAAATTCAAACAGGCCGTGCATCACGCGGAGGCACGCTGTGTAACCATTCAAAAGCAGGCACAGAAACCGCGTCCGGGGGTGATCGCGGTGGTGTGTGCGGGAACTAGCGATCTGCCGGTGGCGGAGGAGGCCGCGGTCACGGCGGAAATCATGGGCAACCGGGTGGAGCGCATCCGGGATGTGGGGGTTTCTGGATTACACCGGCTGTTCGGCGAACTGGAAGTCATCCAGACGGCCAATGTCATCATCGTGGTGGCCGGCATGGAAGGGGCGCTGCCGAGCGTGGTGGCGGGCCTGGTTTCCCGGCCGGTGATTGCCGTGCCGACGAGCGTTGGTTATGGGGCCAGTTTTGGCGGGTTGGCGGCATTGCTGGGTATGCTCAATAGTTGCGGCAGCGGCGTCACCGTGGTGAACATTGATAATGGATTCGGTGCGGGTTACGCTGCCAGCCAGATGAATGCATTGGCGGAGCAGGGTTCAAAATCCGGAGTTTAATGCCCTGAGTCTGACTGGTCTGATCGGTGCAAAGTGTTGGGCAGTGTCGTATGAAAACATTGTATCTCGATATTTTCAGTGGCATCAGCGGCGATATGTTTATCGGTGCGCTGATCGATGTGGGCGTGGATCCCAACCAGTTGAACCACGAACTGGCGAAACTACATTTGGATGGTTACCACCTCCATGTTGTGCGCCAGCAGAAGGCTAATATTGAGGGCACAAAGTTCAACGTTCATCTCAGTCACGGGCATGAACATGAGCACACTCATCAGGAAAGCGAGGCTCATGCTCACGCCCACTCGTCCGGGCAGGATCATCATCACCACGAGCACAGCGATGGACATGACCACGGGGCGCATCACCATGAACATGAGCACAGCCGGGATTTTACGCAGATCAAGGCACTCATCGGCAGGAGCGCATTGTCAGATTGGGTGAAAGAAAAGGCGGTGAAGGTTTTTCAACGCATCGCGGTGGCGGAAGGCAAGATTCACGGGTTGCCGCCGGAAGAAGTGCATTTTCACGAAGTGGGAGCGGTGGATTCGATTGTGGATATCGTCGGCGGATGCATCGCGCTCGAACTGCTGGGCAAGCCGCGCGTGCTGGCGGGCGCGGTCGTGGAAGGGACCGGTTGGATTGACTGCGCGCATGGGCGGTTCCCAATCCCGGCACCGGCGACGCTCCAAATCCTGGGTGCACGGGGCATTGGCATCACGCAGTGCGAGGAGCCGCAGGAACTGATCACGCCGACGGGCGCGGCGTTGCTGGCGGAATTTGCCGAGAGCTTTGGACCAATGCAGGGATTGGTGGCGACGAAAATCGGTTTTGGTCTTGGCACGCGGGACAACAAAACGCGGCCCAATGTTTTGCGGGCGATTCTCGGGGAAGCTTCTCCCTCCACAGCCGCAGCGGCGGTTTCAGGCAATGATTGGGAGGTGGATACGATCGCCGTGTTGGAAACCAACCTGGATGATATCAACGCCGAGATCCTGGGGCATTTTGTGGAGCGGATTTTGGCGGCCGGGGCGTTGGATGTGT
Source organism: Pedosphaera sp. (assembly GCA_028293465.1). Classification (GTDB taxonomy): domain Bacteria; phylum Verrucomicrobiota; class Verrucomicrobiia; order Limisphaerales; family Pedosphaeraceae; genus JAQGOT01. The sequence continues at coordinate 9,671 of JAQGOT010000451.1, forward strand.
TCCATACGGCCATCCAGATGAAGAAAAACCGGCCCGGCGTGCTGCTGAGCGTTCTCTGCGCGGTGGCGGATGCAGATAAATTTACGGAAGCGATGCTGCGGGAGACGAGTGCATTCGGCGTTCGGCGTTCCCTGAGCGAGCGGCGGAAATTGCAGCGGGAATTTGTCAAGGTGCGGACTCCGTATGGAGAGGTGACTGTCAAGGTGGGCAGGCTCAATGGGAAGGTGGTGCAGGCCACGCCCGAATTTGAATCATGCAAGCAGTTGGCAGAAAAGGCGGGGGTGCCGCTGAAACAGGTTTATGAGGCCGCGAGCAAGGCTTAAAGCCGTGAAGGGATTTTGAGATAAGCCTCAAGATGAAGACAATCCATTCAACCAGTGATTTTGAAGCGGTGTTGCGAGCTGAGCGCGCGATTGTGCTCATCGATTTCGCGTGGTCGGCGGAAGCGGCGGAGTCGCGCCAGGCGATTGAACGTTGGGAAAAGGAATTGGAATCGCAGCCGGAGAAGCGGGATTGGGCGATTTACCGACTGGCTCCCGACGGGTTCCCCGACACTTGGAAATGGGTTGGGACACAGGTCGTGGGCCTCGATTCAACGCAGAGCGGGGCGGGGACGGTGCTTTGGCTGAAAGCCGGGATGGTCGTGGGGCGTGCACCCAACGCCGACGGCTTGGGGAGCAAAGGGCTCGCACGCCTGACCCGTGAATACTTTCATTGGCCCGGTTCGGAACCCGGCGAGGATGAACTTTCCGTTTGCGATCCGGAGCTGCTGAAAATTTTATGCTGCCCGGAAACGCACCAAGAGTTGAAGCCCGCGACGGGAGCGGTGGTGCAAAAGCTGAACCAATCTTTTGTGGTGGGAACGCTCCAAAGCCGCAACGGCCAACTGGTGCGAGAGAAAATGGAGGGGGGATTGGTCCGCGCTGATGGCAAGTTTCTCTACCCCATTCGTCATAACATCCCCATCCTGTTGGTGGATGATGCCATTCCGCTTGCGGGGATTTGATGGTCTTCAAGGCGGGCAGGGATCAGTCCAGCACCAGCCAGATATAGCCCTTGATCACCTCGATTTTCAGGGATTTCAGACTTTCGCCTTCGCAGGGACCCTGGACGCAGAGGCCGGTCAAGGGTTCATAAATTGCGTTGTGAGTCTGGCAGAGGAAGTGGTTGCCGTCCCGACTGAAAAAGCGGCCGTCATCGTAATCCAGTTTGAGCGGCAGATGGCGGCAGCGGTTTTCGTACGCGACCAATTCTCCGTGGAAACGGGCAAGGAAGCCATCCGTCGGCTTCCCGTTTCGGGTGAACTGGAATGTCAGGGTGCCGCCTTCTTCCAGATCAGCGGCGCGCCCGATTTTTACTTTACTCACGGGGAGACCGTATAATGTCGCAAAGGGGATGGCAAAGCTGTTTGCGGCGGGGCGGTGTGATTAAAAATGGTTGACGGACGCCTCCGTTCGCCCGAAGGCGGCGGGCGGATCCGAGAAGCAGGCGGGGGAGAGGTGGGCAACCGGAAATTAACCCGCCAGCCCGTGAACGCGGGCTGGCCAGATGGGCAACCTCTTTCTCCATCTCAGTGGCTTCCCAAGCCCACCACGAGTCAGATTCCCGAGAAGGGACGTTCACTGCGCGAATTGTGGTCCCCGCGCTTCGCTGCGGGGCGAGAGGGCCGGAGCGCACTCGGCCGTTGGGTGGCGGCTTAAAACCTGCGGGCGCGCTGCCGATTTGTTGCTGGAAATTGTTTGGCAGCCGGTTAGCTTCTCACTCGTTATGAAAAAATGGCTGAACTCGATCGAATCGGTGGTGGAGGATCTGCGCAAAGGGAAGATGGCCATCGTGGTGGACGATGAGGACCGCGAGAATGAAGGCGACCTGATCATGGCCGGCGAATGGGCGACGGCCAAGGCCATCAATTTCATGGCCAGATTCGGACGCGGGTTGATTTGTGTGCCCACCACGTCGGAGCGGCTCAAGCAGCTCGGCATCGAACAGATGGTGGTCAAGAACCGCGAGAGCTTCAAAACGGACTTTCAGGTGAGCGTGGATGCCGCCAAGGGAATCACCACCGGGATCAGCGCGGCGGACCGGGCGCGGACGATCAACATCATGGCGGACCCGACGGCGGTGCCGAATGACCTGGTGCAACCGGGGCATGTTTTCCCGTTGCGGGCGAAGCCGGGCGGGGTGTTGCAGCGCACGGGCCATACCGAGGCGGTGGTGGACCTGGTGCGGTTGGCGGATTGCCGGCCCATCGGTGTGCTGTGCGAAATCA